>CAZSLY010000010.1:0-5592 GCA_964608045.1 uncultured Gammaproteobacteria bacterium
TTGACTGCAGCCTCCCGTAGGAGTCTGGGCAGTGTTTCAGTCCCAGTGAGGCGGATCATGCTCTCACACCCGCTACCCGTCATCGGCTTGGTAAGCTGTTACCTTACCAACTACCTGATAGGACCAAAGCTCCTCCCTCTCCAAACATCTTGCGATGTTCTTTAATTGTATCTCTTCTAAGATACAAGACTATCAAACATTAGCCCAGCTTTCGCTGAGTTATATTTGAGAGAGGGGTAGATTACTTAGGTATTACTCACCCGTTTGCCACTCCCAAACAAATAACTTGCGCTATCTGTTTGGTCGTTCGACTTGCATGCCTTAGACACGCCGCCAGCGTTCGTCCTGAGCTAGGATCAAACTCTCTTAAAAAAGTTTGATTTGAAAAAATAAAAGAATAGACATTTTTTTTCCTGTCTTTGATAAAGCTTCTTATTTTAAATTGTTAAAGAACGTCATTTATCAACTAATAACGAATCTCTTCAAATTTACGAATCTAACTCTTTCGGTATTATTGTTTATTTGTATATTCGTACTAATTCGCACATTCGTTGATTATTGATGTTTCCTTCTCCATTCTTTAATTTTTGCGTGATTCCCAGAAAGCAGAACTTTCGGTACCTCTAGTTTTTTTATTTTACCAAATCTATTTTTAATTGTAAAGACCCTCGGTCTCGTATACTGTGGATATTCATTAATAATTTTTCCACCTTCGGTGGATCCGCCGTAGCCTTTGGCAAAGGCGGACAATTCTGATTCTTCTTCTAGCGATTCTGGTTTAATCGCTCCCTTTATCAATCTCGTCACTGCATCAGTAATAATCATCGCAGGAATTTCTCCTCCGGTTAAGATGTATGGTCCGAGAGAAATTTCTTCATCAACAAATTTCTCAACTCTGGCATCAGTTCCTTCATAATGACCGCAGATTAAAATAATCTCATCTAATTTTGAAAATCTGGAAGCTATTTTTTGATTAAAAATTTTTCCCGCTGGGGTCAAAAGAACAACTTTTTTCTTCTTTGACCGACTTTTTATTTTTTTAATCGCTTGATAAATGATATCTGCTTTTAAAATCATTCCTGGACCGCCGCCGTATGGTTTATCATCAACTGTTTTATGTCTATCTTTCGCCCAATCTCTTAAATTGTAAACTTCTATTTTAACTAATTTCTTTTCTTGGGCTCGTTTGATAATTGAGGTTCTAAAATAAGAGGTAAAAGCTTCAGGAAAAATTGTCAGAATCTTTATTTTCAACATAAAAAAACCGCTGCTCAAAAGAGCAGCGGTTTCTCTTTTGAGACTGATTAAAGCTTTAATCCTTCTTCAACGTTTGTCGCGCTTCCTCGGGTGCTTCCTTCCGGTTCTTCAACTTTTAAATTCACCCTGGCTTTGTTTTTCAGGCCAATAATTCTAATAATGGTTCTAATTGCTCTGACAGTTGAACCCTGTTTACCAATTACCTGGCCCATATCTTCAGGATGAACTTTTAAAGAAAGAAGAACTCCCATTTCATCAACCATCCTTTCAACTTTCACGTCTTCAGGATGATTTACCAGCGCTTTGACAATCGCTTCTAAGACTTCTTGATCTTTCAATTTAGCCATAATTTGAAATTAAGAATTTCTTTTATCTCTGAAATTCGACCTTTTTACAATTTCAGAATCTTAGCAATCTTTCATTATTATATTAAATTAAAAATTTTTGTCAAGTCAAAATTTGTAATCAAAACGCATTGCTTCTTTAACTAATTTTAAAGTTTTTTCCGCTTCTTTTTTGGTTTTTTCGTTTCCAGCTTCAAGGATTTCCTTTATAAAACTTTTTTTCTTTTCATAAAATTTTCTTTTTTCTCTAATCGGTTCCAAAAAATGATTAATCTTTAAGGCTATTTTCCTTTTACATTCAACACAACCAATTTTACCCATTCGGCAAGCTTTTTCTATTTCCCTGGATTCTTCTTTATTAAAAGTTTGATGATATTGAAAAACGGGACAAATCGCCGGATGGCCAAGGTCAGTTGGATGAATTCTTGCTGGATCAGTAATGGCCGTGCTAACTTTCTGGCAAACAACCTCAGAAGAATCAGAAAGATAAATAGCGTTTCCAAGACTCTTACCCATCTTCTGATTATCAAGACCGGGCAATCTGGCCGCTCTTCCCGCCAATCCTTCAGGAATCGGAAAAACTTCTTTAAATAATCTGTTAAACCTTCTGGCTATCTCCCGAGTTAGCTCAATGTGGGCCAGCTGGTCTTCGCCAACCGGAATTAAATGGGCGCGAACACTCAGAATGTCTGCTGCTTGCGAAACAGGATAGCCAACGAAACCATAAGTGATTTCGGAAATTTTTCCTTTTTCTTTTGCTGTTTTAAACTCTGTTTTGACTGTTGGATTTCTCTGCACTTCGGCTAAACTCGTCATCATCGAAAAATACATTGTCAATTCAGCAATCTGGGGAATTAAAGATTGAACAAAAATCGTGCTTCTCTCCGGATCAATGCCGACTGAAAGATAATCCAGAACTATTTCTTTAATATTTTTTTCTATTTTTTTTGTCTCCTTTAAATGATCTGTCAAAAATTGATAATCAGCAATGATAAAAAAACATTCGTATTCGTCTTGAAATTTGACCCGGTTTTCCAAAGAGCCTGCATAATGACCGAGATGTAACGGCCCGGTCGGTCGATCACCGGTCAGAATTCTTTTTTTCATTATTAAGAAATTAAACCTTCTTTTTTAAGAAAGCGCTCAACTGTCTCGGTTGGCTGCGCTCCTTTTGAAAGCCAATATTTTATTCTTTCCCCATTTAAAGAAATCTTTTTCTTTAAAGGATCATAATATCCCAAGTCCTCTAAAAAATCGCCAAATGGGTCTTTAGCTTTCTCTAAAACAATAATCCTAAAAAATGGCTGATTTTTTTTTCCTTTTCTTGACAATTTAATCGCTAACATAATAAATTTAATTTTTAATTTTCAATGGCCAATTTTCAATTGATAATTGGAAAATTGATTATTGATTGATAATGCCCCTACGGGGAGTCGCCAAAGGCGACAGGATAATTGATAATTTTTTATTTACACGGTTGTGATTTCTCTTTCTTTCCTTTGACCGATTGATAAAATTTCTGCTTCTTTTTCCGAGATAAGTTTATTTAATTCTTCTAAAAGACGATATTTGTCATCCTCAGTAATTTTTTTCTCTCTCTCTACTTCAACAATCTCAGTTTTTATTTTATCACGTACAGTTCTTAAAGCTTGACGACTATTTTCTAATTTGGTTCTCAAAACTTTTAATAAATTTTTTCTTGTTTCCTCGGTTAAAACAGGAAAAGCAGCGTAAACTTTATTCTCCCTGACTGAAGAAGAAATACCCAATTGACCTGAAGCAACCGCTTTCTCAATTTCTTTCAAAAGATTTTTGTCCCAGGGTTCAATCACCACGGTTCGCGGCTCTGAAATAGAAAAACCGGCTAATTGCTCAAGCGGAGTTTTTACTCCGTAAGATTCAACTTTCAGATGCTTTAAATAATCAGCCGTCACTCTGTTTGTTCGCAAAGATTTGAGGTCGCTCGTTAAAAAATTAATAACTTTTGAAAATTCCTCAGTTGCTCTTTTAATTAATTCGTCAGAATCCATAAGTTTTTGGCTTTTTTTGATAGATCAAGTAAAGAATGTTTGGATTAACCGGATCAATTTTAAGATCAACCACTTTCTCTTTGCTCGGCAAGGACCTGGTAATCCAATTATTACCACCATCAATGGTTTTGTATAAAGTGGTAAGAGCAGTGTAATAAATGACATTTGGATTATAAGGGTCAAGGACTAAGCTTTCAATTGGCGCTTTGCCAGGCGCGCTCAAGAGTTTATAAGCAGACCAGGTTCTTCCGCCATCAGAACTTAAAAGCAATCCATAAGAACTGCCCAGGATTAAACTATTGCTATATTGAGGAACAAACAAGGCCTTGGAAATTTGAGTGGCCCCGGAATAATCTTTTAAAAATTCTCCAAGAGAGAGCCAGGTCTTTCCTTTGTCTTCTGATTTAAAAAAACCATTGCTGATAACCACATACAAAATACTTGGATTTTGCGGATTGACTAAAATTTGTTTAACTTCTGCTTTAAATTCATTGACTAAATTCCAACCATAGCCGCGATTTTCACTTTTAATTAATCGGCCGTCAGAAAGACCAGCGTAAATAATCTGATTAAAAAATGGGTCAATGGCTAAGGCAGTAACTTCAACTTTTTCTTTTGTTTCTAAATAAAGATTCTCCCAGGTCCGACAGCAATTACCGCTGCGAAAAATTTTCTGGTCAACCGCGACATAAACTTCAGCGGAATTTTTTGGATGAGGCAGGATTGCTTTAATTTTTCCTTGAGGCAATCTCTCAATTTTCTGCCAGGAATCACCAGCATTAATGCTCAAAAAAAGTCCGTGCTCTTTGGTCCCTAAATAAAGAGTGCCGCTATCTAAAGGATCAAATTCAAGAACAGTCGCGTTGACTGAGCCAATGTTTTCCCCGGCCTTTAAGCTAAGCAAGCTTGTTTTTTGGAACCACCTATCAGCTCTCTCAACTGATTTGAAGATTCCCCTTCTTGCTTCGCCTTCTACTTTAACGCAAGCCGCGCCAGTAAAAAACAAAAAAACAAAAACCATTAAAAGAAGAAAAATTGTTTTAGAAGTTTTCATAAAGATAAAGAAAGAATTAAATTTTCTAAAGCTAAATTTTGATTAACATTATATTCAAGATAAAAAATAGTTCTTGAAATCTTTTTGCTCATCTCCTTTAGTTCGGAAAGTGTATATTTCCTCTCAATTTTTTTAATTACTGCCTCATCAAGCAGACCAGTCGGTTTTAATCCTAATTTATTCAAAATAAGATCGCGAACCACTAAAAGCCAAAGGTTAAGCGGTCCTTTTGTTTCTAACCCGACCCCTATTTCTTTTTTTTCCAAAAATTTGGCAAATTCCCGCATTTGATTTTTTGTTTTTTCTAAAAATTCTTTGTCTTTTAAAAATCTAATCGCTAACCCGGGCCTGCCCAAAGAAAGAGAATAAAATTTTTCCGCTTCCTCGTCTTTAAGCTCAAATTCTTTTTTAAAGAATTCCTTAACTTCTTTTTTTGAAGGTAAAGAAAATCTTAAAATCTGACAGCGGGAACGAATTGTTGGCAAAAGCATCTCAAGTCGCCGGACAATTAAAATGATAATTGCGGTTTTTGGCGCTTCTTCAAGAAGTTTTAAAAAGGAATTAGCCGCCTCTTCAGTTAATCTCTCTGCTTGTTCAATAATAGCAATTTTATACTTTTTTGAAAAGGGTGTCAAGAAGAGATTCCTTTTTAAATCCCTGATTTGGTCAATACCGATTTTTTGTTTTAACAATTTAATTTCAATTATATCCGGATAAAATTTTTCTTCAACGTCTGATTTAAATAGACAGGAGAAACACGGCTTCTCCTGATAAACCAAACTAACGGCTAATGTTTTTGCCACGAGAGTCTTTCCTAAAGATTCAGGCCCCCCAAAAATAAAGCTGTGCGAGAGAGTATTTTTTTTAATACTCTCTTCTAAAAATCTAATAATTTTTTTCTGCCCAA
>CAZSLY010000010.1:5692-11164 GCA_964608045.1 uncultured Gammaproteobacteria bacterium
GTTTCCGCCGCGCATTTTTGCCAGGAAAAATTCTTAACCCTTTCTAGACCTTTTTTCTCCAGTTCTTCTTTCAAAGTTTTATTCTTTAAAACTTCTTCCATCCTGAGAGCGATCTCTTTGACATTCTCTGGCTCAAAATATAAGGCCGCTCTATCGCCAATCTCTTTTAAAGAAGGTAAAGACGAGGAAACAACCGGACATTTGCAAGCCATTGCTTCTAAAAAAGGCAAACCAAACCCTTCATAAAAAGAAGGAAAAACAAAAAATTCTGCTTCTTGATAAAAACTCTTTACTTCTTCCTCTTTTAAATAGGCGATTTCTTTAACCATTCGGGTTTTTGCTATTAAACAAGCAATCTCCTGATAACCATATCCCGGGCTCCCGGCTAAAACCAAGGTCAAATCTTCAAATCCTTTTTCTTTTAAAATCTGCCAGGCTTTAAGTAAATTAACTAAATTTTTCTTTTTTTCCTTTCTCCCCAAATAAAAAACAAACGGTTTTTTTATCTCATATTTTCTAAGAATTTCTTTGTTTTTTTCTTCATTTTTTAAAGGATTAAAAACATTCTGGTCAAATCCTAAAGGAATAACTTTAATTTTTTGTTCCCCAATTCTATACAAACGAAGAATCTCTCTTTTGGTAAATGAAGAAGGAACAAAAATTTTGACGCATTCTTTTAAAGCTCGGCGATAGAGAAAGCGGGTATAATTTCTCTTGAAAAAAGAATAACACTCGGGAAAAACTTCAAACCCCAAATCGTGAACAGTAAAAACTGATTTTTTAGGATGAATTAAAGGTAGGGCTCTCACTGGGACAAACAAAATATCTGGCGGACTAAAAATCATTTGCCAAGAAAGACGCACCTGCGACCAAAGATAGACAAAAGGCCAGACAAGAACTTTGTTTTGCCAATTTTTTGGTTCACCCTCTGAAATAGCGGCCTGATCGCTCCGCCTGCGGCGGATTTCACAGGGCAAATCTAATTTTAACGAAGAAGAAGAATAAAGAACAAACTGATTCTCTGAAGGAATTTTAATCATTTCTTTTAACAAATGATGAGCATACCATTCAACCCCTGTTTTTTTAGGCCAACTTTCAGTTATGGCGTCAATGCCAATAAACATACTAAAAAATTATCAATTATCCTGTCGCCTTTGGCGACTCCCCGTAGGGGCATTATCAATCAATCACCAATTTCCCGATTTTCAAATTATTTAATTAAAAATTGAAAATTGAACATTTCTTTTTCCCATTGAAAATTGATCATTGAAAATTAAAAATTTATATTAATGGTATCCCTTCCATCTCTTTCGGCTTCGGCAAACCCATAATTTTAAGAATCGTTGGCGAAACATCAGCTAAAATGCCAGTTGGCGTGAGATTAGCCAGACTCTCTAAATTAGAAACCATTGATTGTCCTTCTTTTTCTTTAGAAACAACGATTAAAGGAACCGGATTAGTGCTATGTTCTTTATCAATCTCTCCGGTCTGCAAATTAATTAATTCTTCAGCATTGCCATGGTCAGCCAGAATAAGCGTTGTCCAATTTTTAGCTAAAGCTAAAGGAATTAATTCTGATAGAAGCCCATCAAGAAATTCTAAACACTTTATTGTTGCTTTTAAATCGCCGGTATGAGCGACCATGTCCGGATTGGCAAAATTAACAATCATAAAACTATATTTTTCTTCGTTTAAAGCATTAGCTATCCCCTCGGACACTCCTTTGGCTGACATTTCCGGTTTCTCGGCAAAAGAAGCAATGGCAAGCGAAGGAATCAAAACTCTTGTCTCGCCGGGGAAAGGTTCTTCCCTGCCGCCGTTAAAAAAATAAGTAACATGAGGATATTTCTGGGTTTCGGCAATATGAAGCTGTTCAAATCCAGCTTCGGAGATTACTCTGGCTAATGGATATTCAACTGTTTCTTCCGGAAAAACAACTTTTGTTTTTAGATCTTTTTCATAGAGGGTCATCGTCACAAAATATAAATTTTTAAGTTTTTCTCTCCCCCAACCCCTAAAATCATCATCTAAAAAAGCATGAGTTATCTGTCTTGCTCGGTCAGGTCGAAAATTAAAAAAAATAATCAAATCATTCTCAGAAATCAAAGAAACCGGTTTTCCATCTCGGCTAATCACTACTGGTTCAAATTCTTCATCATAAACCCTTTTCTCATAAGATGATTTAATGGCTGAAAGAGGGTCGCTAAATTTTTGCCCCTCGCCTTTAGTCATGGCTTGATAAGCCTTCTTAACCCTTTCCCATTGATTATCCCGGTCCATCGCATAAAATCTGCCGCTTAAGCTGGCAATTTCGCCAATTCCCAATTTTTTTGTTTTTTCTAAAACTTTTTCTATAAAACCAAAGCCAGCATTATAAACAGTATCCCGGCCATCTAAAAAAAGGTGAAGAAAGGCTTCTGTCTGTCCTTCCTGTTTTAATAATTCAAGCAAAGCAAACAAATGGTCAAGACTTGAATGAACATTGCCGTCGGAAACAAGACCTAAAAGATGAAGTTTGCTTTTCCTTTTTTTTGCTTCAGCTATTGTCTCTAAAAGAACAGGGTTTTTAAAAAAATCTCCCCCGGCAATTGAGCGATTAATCCTTGGCAAATTCTGCCAGACAATTTTTCCTGCGCCTAAATTAAGATGTCCGACTTCTGAATTTCCCGGTTCATTATAAGTTAGACCAACTGCTTCGCCTGACGTGCGCAAAGAGAAACTTGGATATAAACCAATTAACTTGTTTAAAAACGGCATTGAAGCCAAAAAAAAAGCATTACCCCTTGAAGCCGGAGCCAAACCTAATCCATCAAGAATCATCAGTAAAACCGGTTTTTTAACCTGAGCCATAAAAATTTTTTCCAAGGGTTGTCAGGGGTCTCACCCCTGAATGTCAAAGGTGGACGCCGACCCTCTAATTTTTGTAGTTTCTTGAGTTATAAGTTATAAGTTATAAGTTCCAGGCTCCAGGTTCCAGGCTTCACGATCAAAGTGTTTCTTCCTCTCCCAAAAAAGCAGTTGGCTCCGGCGAAGAATATTTACGGACTAAAACCCTACCCGGATAATTTATTGTTGTGTAGCCGTAGTTGTTGTATAAATCAGAGATTTCAGAAGTTGATAAAGCAACTCCTTTCCAATAAATAACTTCATCCATTAAACCAGTAAAAGTATAATTTGTGTCATAATATATCCCTAATCTTGCGTTTGCAGAAGAATTTTGCACAGAGGAAAGAGAACCTATTCCTCCATCATATGTAACTTCAACTCCATCTGCATACAACTTAATCCCTGTATAACTTCCTGTTCCATCCCAGGTCATTACAATATGATGCCATTGACTGTCATATATCGTTGATGCTCCACTCCCCCTACGGTGTATATAGGTAGTGTTATTTTGATAAATATTAGCATATAATTCAGTTGCTCCTTGACCAGCTGATATAAACACCCATCCTCTTGAACCATTTACATCTTTTGACATAAAGCTCATAAAACTTGTTGCTCCACTTGATTTGACCCACATTGAAATAGAGACAGGAGTTCCAATAGCCCAGACAAAATCAGATGTATTATCAATATCAATATAAGAAGTTGTTCCTCCTGCATAGTTTCTGCAATAATTATTTTTACCGCCAGAGTTTACCGTAACTGCTGCTTGAGCTGTCCCTGTGTGCCCATTCCCAGAACTATCATTAACAGTAGATCCAGAAGTTTCATCTAAATTCCAAGCGCCTTTTACAGGTTGGGCTCCGTCTATTTCTCTGACGAAAGTATTGGCAACTGAGGATTGGGAAGTTGCCGAGGAATTGCCGTAGTACAGATAAATTTTCTGAGGATTGAAGAAGGTGGCTGGGTCTTTGATTCTCACCCAGATAACAGCTGAAACATCGTCTGTCTTACTCTCAATCCAGTAAGGTAATTGAGCGAAATTGCAGTAATCAACAAAACGGAGGTCAGAAAAATCGCTTTTCATTCCTGTGGTATAATCAATATTAATTTTTACCTGATAGCTTGAAGGCGTGGAACCAGAACTGAGAGAAAAAGTAATTGGTTTTCTTTTGATCCAGGAATCATCCCACCATCTTTTTGCGCAAACTTCAATTTTACCCACGCCGCTTACACTAATTTTTCGAGAATCACCTGTTTCTGAATGGGTGATTTTGAAAATAGAAGCGCCTTCAAGTAGGTTTCCATTTTGATAAACTTTTGCCTCGGGCAAAGAAAAAACAAAGGTTGAAGTGGTGTCGCTTGATATTTTTAAAGGGAAATTAAAGGAATTAATAATTGTATCCTGTCCCTCGTCGTAATTGTAATTAGGCGTGCCGGCTGGATAAATGTCAGCGAAAAAAGTATAGGTGCTGCTGGTAAAATTCACGCCATAGCCATTAGGTTTACTCCCGTCGGTCTTTTTGCCAGCCAAAGCCTGAGCCTGAGCTTGTTTTATTATCGAAGCAACTTTCCTGGCTTCCGCGTCAAGGTCAGTTTGCCATCTCATTAAATCGTAATTAACCAGGAACATCGCGCTCAAAAAAAGAACAATACCAGCGGTGATTAAAAGTTCAATTAAAGTGAAAGAAGACTTCATTTTAAAAAATTATTAAAATAAAAATTGACGATTGTCTGGCCGTAGAAAATAGCAACTAAACTGCCAATGACTAAAAATGGCGCTAAAGGAATTTTGGTCTTTAATTTCGCCTTTTTGAAAATTAAAAGTAAAAGGCAAAAAATGGCGCCAATGACATAGCTTAAGAATAAAGCGACAATTAAAATTTTTAAAGAGAAAAGCGAGCCCAAAAAAAGACCAATCCAAACATCGCCGAGCCCTATCCCCTTCCCCTTAGTCAGAAGATACTGAGCAAGGAAAAAACCAGCGCCAACGGCCATTGAGATTAAAAGAGAATTCAACGGCTGTTTGTTAAGGAAATTATAAAAAAAACTTAAAGCAATGGCTGGCCAGACAACCCAAAACTCAATTTCCTGGTATTTAAGATCATAGGTAAAGATAAAAAGAAGAGCAAAAAAAATAAAAGCGTAAAAACAAGAACTAACAGAATCTGGCAATGAAGTATTTATCCTAATACCTGAAAGTAAATTTTGGTAATTAAAAGAAATAACAAAAAAAATTCCCATTAAAAGTTCATTCAAAGGATATTGGATTGAAATTGGTCGCTGGCAATATTGGCACTTGCCTTTTAGAAAAATAAAAGAAAAAAGAGGGATATTTTCAAACCAAGAAAGCTTATGTTGACAAAAAGGACAGACAGAACGATCTAAAAGAGTTTTCTTTTCATGAAGCCGATAAATTAAGGCATTTAAGAAACTGCCGAAACAAAGACCGAAAATAAAGCTAAATAAAATCGGAAACATATTTTTATTTGTATTATCTAATCACTTCAGTAACGAAAATCTTTGTGGATAAATTTTGTCCTCCTGAAGCGCCTTGGCGAAGCCTTGCTGAGCGAAGCGAAGCAA
>CAZSLY010000011.1:0-11080 GCA_964608045.1 uncultured Gammaproteobacteria bacterium
TGGCAAAACCTAAATTTTTATCATTAAAAATTACTTTTACCCTGTTAAATAGCGGCTCTGCCGCTCCTCTGCCAAAGGCAGAGGATTTAACAGGGTGAAGCTCTTTTCTTTTTGAAACCAAATCTTTAAGATACTCAACCGAGGAATCATCAGAGGCATTATCAACCACGATTACTTCATAACTTAAGCCCTGCGCCTCTTGAAAAATAGACTCAAGACATCTGGAAAGCAATGGTTTAACATTAAAATTAACAATAATAATTGAAAGGGTCATAGAATTTTTTCTTTAATAATCTTTATCATTTCCTTGACCCTCTTCTCCCAGGAGTTTGAAAGAGCATATTCTTTTCGTTTTTCTTTTAATTCTTGGCTATCTTCAAGCAAGGCCTGGTTAATTCCTTTTTTAAATTCAGAAAAATTGTTGGCTAAATAAACAAGATGGCCTAATTTTTCCGCACCTGAGGCCGGAATACTGACCACGGGCTTGCTAGCGCTAAAATATTCAAGCAATTTTAAAGAAGAGGTATGTTTCATAAATTCATTCATTTTATGAGGAATAATGGCAACCTCAAAATTTTGAAGATAATAAGGGGAAACCTGATAAGGCCGGCGGCCTAAAAGATGAACATTTTTAAACTTTCTGAATTTCTTTAATTCGCTTCTAAAGTTTGGCCACAAGGGCCCGATTAAAACAAAAGATTTTTCCGGGTTTTCAGAAGCTAAATAAGACAGAAGATCAGCATCAATTCTTTCTTCAATGGTGCCGATATAGCCGATAATCGGCTTTTTTATTTTTTCAAATTTTCTATCACAATAATTTTTAAAAGGTTCGTTAAAATGATGAAAATCAACCCCGTTTTCAATTGGATAAACATCTTTTTCTCGGCCTAATGATTTAAAAAAATTTTTTAATTCTTCGGCCACGGTAAAAATTAAATCAGCCCGTTCGGCAATAACTTTGTAGTTTTCTTCTAATTTTTTTTTCCACCCGACAAATGATTTGTGCAAGAGCCAATTATCAACCGCGTCAAAAATATATAAATCAGCCTTTATTTTATCAAAATAACTAACAAACATTGGAAAACAAGACCAAACAATCCTTATTTTTTTCTCCCCATCCCCAATCTTTTCAAGAAGATAGTTTAATTTGTTGAAAAATTTTTCCTGAGAAAAAAAGGAATCAAGGCTTGAAAAAATATAACTTTCGGCTGGACTTTCATTTTGTAATTTCACGCAGCGAGTAGTTAAGTCTTGATAAATTTTTTCTCCTTTTATTCTAAACAAAATATTTTCCCAATAATTTCGCAAGCATCGTCTAAAAGTAAAAGGTAAAAAATCAACGCTCACTATCCTCTTTATCTTGTCAGATTTTCTAAAATTAGAAAAAAGATGATAGTTGCGGTTGGCAATCCCCTTTTGCCACTCGCTAAAGCTTGACATATTAAACATAATCAATTCTATCTTCACCCCGTTAGAAATTTGCATAGTAATTTATATTAATTTAAAGATTTCAATTTTGTTGTTTTCAAGGCATCTTTCAACATCCTGATTTCTTCCTGACCAACAACTTTTAAAAGATATAGACAAAAAAGATAAACTAAAACTCCTGAACCAACAAGAAGAAGAACGTGGATTTTTTCTTTCAAAAAAATAATTAAAAGACTCATCAGCAAGCTGGCAAAAAGAATGCCTAAAAATTTTTTTTGCAGATATTTTCCTTCGAGTTTGACAATCGTTAAGCTTTGATAAAAACCCAAAAAGAAAAGAACTAAAAATCCCATCAAGCAGGCAATGGCTGAGCCTAAATGAGAAAAATGAGGAATGAGAATCAGATTAAAAACCACTAAAGTCAAACAAGCAAGGCCGCGATTGAGGGTATTGACTTTTTGCTTTTCGCAAGCATTAAGAAAGCTTAAAATCAGATAATCAAAAAGCATCAGGGGCAAAGAGAGGCTGATAATTCGCAGGGTTCCTGCGGCCAGAATAAATTCTTGACCGTAGACAAAAAAAATTATTTTTTCTCCTAAAAGCCAAACCCCAAAAACCGCAGGCATAAAAACCAGAGCTGAATAAAAAATCGTTTTGTTAAAAAGAGAATGAAGCTGTTGTTTGTCTCTGGTAAAATAAAAACTAAAAGCAGGATAAAGAGCGCCGCTTAAGCTGCCGCCAACTAGAGCGCCAACCGCGACCAGGATTTTTTGCGCTGAAGCATACAAACCAACCGCCGCGTCACCTTTTAAATAAGATAAAAGAACCGTGTCAATCGCGCCAAAAATCTGGGAAAAAATTCCGGCTATAAAAAAAGGAAAAGCAATCCCTAAAAGAAGTTTCAAAACTGGTTTTTGGAGCTGAATGCTTGGGAAAAATCCAAGTTTTCTTTTTAAAAAGAAAAAAGCGTTTAAGAAATAAAAAATGCTGCCAAAAAGAATTGGCAAGATAATTAAAACCGGGGAAAGTTTTAAAATGATAAAGGTTAAACCAACGGCAAAAGAAATGGTTCTAGTAAAAATCACGCCCAAGGCCTCATATTTTAAATTTAATAAACCACGGAAAACTTGATAAAAAGTAAAAGAAAAAGAATCAAGAATCATTATCAGGGCAGCTGAATAAACATAAATCTTGGTCAGATCAGGGTAATTTGAAAGATTAATCAAAAGAAAAATTAGGCCAAAAACAAAAAAACTTAAAATGAACTTGAGTCCGAAGAGGTTATTTAAGTATTCTTTGACTTTTCTTTCGTCTCTGGCAATTTCGCGGGTTAAAACCGGACCAGCGCCTAAATCAAGAAAAATCGAAAAAAGAACAGCAAAAGAAAAAGCAAAGCTGTATTTGCCAAAATTTTCCACGCCCAGGAACCTGGCTAAAAGAAAAAGATAAATCAAAGAGAAAATTTTCTGATAAATGTTTGCGGCTAAAAGATAAACTGTATTTTTTGCGGTTGAAGGCATAAAAACAAAAAAATTATATCAGTTTCGGAAAAAAAGAAAAGAGCCAGATCTAGCTGGCAAATCTTAATTCTACTTTCTATTTTCTGCTTTCTACTTTCTACTTTCTATTTTATCTCTTGGTCCACTGCGGTGCGCGTCTGGCTCTTTTAAGGCCAGGCTTTTTCCTTTCTTTAATTCTTGAGTCGCGGGTTAAAAATCCTTTGGCTTTCAGCTCATTATGCCACTCTGGATTTAAAAAAACTAAAGCCCGGGAAAGGCCTAATCTAATTGCCTCAACCTGAGCTTTTTTGCCGCCGCCAGAGACCTTAATTTTAAGATCAAAATCTTTTTTCTTACCTAAAATTTCAACCGGAGACAAAGCAGTCTGCCGGTCAAATATCCAGGGAAAATATTTTTCTAAATTATATTTTTTATTAATTAGAATTTCTCCCTTGCCTTTTTTAAGTTCAACCACGGCAGTTGCAGTTTTTCTTTTACCAGTGGCAAAAATTGACGACTTTACCTTTTGTTTCTTCTTCATAACGGATTAACACTCACTCTAAAATAAATAATTTTCCAGATTCCTTCTTCTTTCAAAAGGTTATACTCAATGAAAAGACGATTTCCTTTTTCATCGGTCAGGACTCCATCAACCAGTCCTGCTTCATCCTGAACAATTCTTTGGCCAAAAGTCCTTTTGTGTTCAGAGGTTAAAAGAGGATTTGCTTTCAAAAACTCTTCAAAATCTTCTCGGCCCACTTTCTCTTTAAACTTCTCTGAGGTCAGGTTATAGGCAGCCTCAATCTCTCCTTTCTTTAATAATTCAAGCTGGTTTTCTACTGGCAAAAGGAGCGCGCTTGTCAAAGACAAGCTGATAATCATCATCACCAAACTAAAAACAATAAAACAAGCAATAGCAATGACCACGATTTTTAAAATAAGAATTTTTTTGCTTCTTTCCATATTTGTTTAATTATAAAATAAGTTATTTATCTGTCAACCCCGTTAGAAAGTAAATATATCAAATCAATTAAATACGCTCTCGGGCGTAATTTGCGAAGCAAATTATTTAACGGAGTCAAGCAATTTTCTCTGCCACTCTCATTTTAGCGCTTCTTGACTTGATATTTTTTTCAATTTCCTCTTCCCGCGCCATAATTGGCTTTTTGGACAAAATTTTAACTAAACTTTCTCGGCTGAACTCTTTAAATTTTTGCTTGACGATTCTGTCTTCAAGCGAATGAAAGGAAATAACCACAATTCTTCCTCCTTTTTTAAGTCCTGAAACTGCCTGCGGCAGAACTTCTTCTAAAGCTTTTAGTTCCTGGTTGACCTCCATGCGCAAAGCCCTGAAAATTTTTGTCGCGTAATGTTTCCTTCGCGAATAGCGGTAAGCAGGCGGGGTGGATGTTTTAATTACTTGCAAAAGCTCAGCCGTAGTTTTTATTGGCTTCTTCTTTCTTCTTCTGAGAATTTCTCGGGCAATCGAAGCGCTATAAGGTTCCTCGCCTAAGCCAAAAAATAAATCTCTTAACTGAGTTTCAGGATATCGGTTGATAATTTCTTGAGCTGTCAGTTTCTGTCTCCTATCCATCCTCATATCCAAAGGAGCGGCAAAATCTTCTTTAAAACTAAAGCCTCTTTCAGGAGTTTCAAGCTGAGGAGTAGAAACACCTAAATCAAACAAAATCCCGTCAATTTTTTTAATTTTAAGTTTTTTAAGAATTAAATCAAGGTCTTTAAAACTATGATGAACAAAAATAACCTGCTCCTTAAAATTTGACAAACGCGATTTTGCTCTTTCAAGGGCTTCTTCGTCCTGGTCAAGGCCAATAAGTTTTCCTTTTTTACCCAATAAACTTAAAATTTTTTCTGCGTGACCGCCATCACCCAGGGTCGCGTCAACATAAATTCCCCCCTTTTTTACTTGCAAAAACTCAATTGCTTCTTTGGCTAAAACCGGAGTATGAAACATAGAAAATTTCTAATTTCTTTGTCGCCTTTGGCGACTCCCCGGAGGGGCATTTCTAATAATCAAGACGCTGCTTCTTTCTTCTTGAATTCTTTTTCTTCTCCCCAGTAATCTCTAATTTTTTTAATTTCTTTATTCTCCTGTAATCTTTCAATTGCTTTAGCTTCAATCTGTCTGATTCGCTCTCTGGTCACCCCGAAAACTTGACCGATTTCCTCTAAAGTATGAGCCACGCCGTCTTTTAGGCCAAATCTCATTTTCAAAATTTCCTGTTCCCGACGAGGCAAACCTTTGATAATATCTTTAAAATAATCTCTTAAAAAACGTAAAGCAGCGATTTTATCAGGCGAAAGAGTTTTAATGTCTTCAATAAAATCAATCAGTTCCGCATCATTTTCTTCGTCTTCCTTGCCAACTGATTTTTCTAAAGAAACAATATCTTGGGAAATTTTAGCTAAACGATGCGCTTCTTCGGTTGGAATGCCTAATTCTCTGGCAATTTCCTCAATGGTTGGCGGCCGGTTAAGCTGCTGAGTTAGATAACGTTCACATCCCCGGAAATGATTCAAAAGTTCATTAATATGAACCGGAATTCTGACAGTTCTTGAATGATCAGCCAGGGCTCTAGTAACTGTCTGTTTAATCCACCAAGTAGCGTAAGTTGAAAATTTATATCCCTTCCGCCAATCATATTTTTCTACTGCTTTAAAAAGACCTAAGTTTCCTTCTTGAATCAGGTCAGCAAAACTCATTCTATAGCTAATATATTTTTTAGCGATACTAATTACCAATCGCAAATTTGCTTCAATTATTTTTTTTATCGCCTCCTCATTACCCTGATCTTTTCTTTTTGCCAATTCTATTTCTTCTTGAGGAGTTAAAAGTGGAACACGGCTGACTTCCTTCAGATACATATCAATTGAATCGTCAGAAAGCTGACTTAAGTCAAAAAGTAGCTTCTTTTTTTTGATTTCTTTTTTTTTGCCTAAAAATTTTTCTTCTGATTCTTTAATCTCAATGCCTGTTTTTTCTATCTCGTCAAGAAATTTCTCGTATTTTTTAAGATAAGAAGCTAAATAGGGAAAGGCATAAACAATTTCGTTTTCCGTAATAAAACCGCGCATTCGGCCGCGCCTTAAAAGCTCTGCCACTGCTTCTTCGGGGAAAAGATGTCTTTTTCTTTTTGGTTTTTTCATATTTTTTTCTCCTCATCCTCAGCGACTCCTCTAGGGGCCCTTGTCGCCTTTGGCAACTCATTAAAGGGACCTTTTGATAATTCTTTTGAAAAAATATTAGCTCTTTCTGTTAAAATTTTTATCTTTTCCTCGTCTTTGAATTTTTCCGCTTCTTTAATTTGTTTTTCCAATTCTTCAATTTGCTTTGTCAAATACGCTTTTTTCAAAAAAACAAACAAACTCCTAATTTCTTTTTCTTTCTCTTCTTTTTTGTAATTCCCAAATTCAATTTCTGCAATAAAATCAAGCTCGTCTAAATATCTCTTTATCTCCTCCGAAGTTTCTAAATTCTGATTATATCCTTTTTTTAAGGTTAAGACAACCTCTCTTTGTAAAGGCAAAAAAAACATTTCTGGTAAAATCTCTTCTTTAAATTCTTTTAAAAAATCAGAGTTTTTAATTAAAAGACCTAAAAAATTCTCGCCTATTTTCTCTAATCTTTCTTGGGGTTTAGAAGATTTTGCCGTTTCCAAAACCTCTGGCTCTTTTTTGTTTTTTCTGAAATCTTCATATAAAAATCTTTCTTCAATTTCAAGCTCTGAAGCTAATTTTTTCAGCCACAAGTTTTGCTCAACCGCATTACCCAATTTAGCAATTAAAGGCAAAAGTTTTTTAGTAATTTCTTTTTTTTCTTCAATTGATAATTCTCTACCCCTTCGGCCTCTTAAGGCAAGAAAGAAATAATATTCCATAATTGGCAAAGCGTTTCTTAGGGCTTTTTCAAAAGCATTTTTATCTCTTCTTAGACATTCATCAGGGTCTTTGCTTTCTTCAAGCTGTAAAATTTTCACTTTAAAATCTTCTTTTAAAAGCAAATCAATCCCTCTTTTTGTTGCTTCTTCACCGGCTAGATCAAGGTCAAAGCCCAGAATCACAGCTTGAGTATATCTTGATAAAAGATTAACCTGTTCCTCGGTTAAAGCAGTGCCAGAAGAACAAACTACATTTTTAAAACCGGCTTGATAGCAAGCGATGACATCCATTTGTCCTTCAACTAAAACCGCTTCTTTCTTTTCTCTAATTTCTTTCTTTGCTTTATCCAAGCCATATAGAATTTTTCTTTTGTTGAAAATCAACGTTTCCGGGGTATTTATATATTTTCCTTCCTCAGTTTCAGTGCCTGGCATAATCCTGGCCGTAAAACCAATTGTCTGGCCGTAGAGATTAGTAATCGGAAAAATAATTCGATTCCTGAAACGGTCGTAAATTTTGTTCTCCTCCCGGCGAATAATTAAACCGCTTAAAACCATTTCTTCTTCTTTATGTCCTTTTTTAAACAAAAAATTCTTCAAAGTATCAAATCCTGAAGGTGCAAATCCTAAATTAAATTCATTAAGAGTTTCTTCTTTTAGTCCTCTTTCTTTTAAAAGATAATCCTTGGCTTTCCCTGCTAAAGAAGACTTTTTTAAAATCTTATGATAAAACTTAGCGCTCAAATCGCAAAGGTCAAGTAATTTTGTTTTTTGGCTGATTAGATGCCGGTCAAATCTTCTTAATTCCACACCTGCTTTTTGCGCTAAAATTCTCAAAGCCTCGGGAAACTCCACGCCTTCAATTTTCTCAACAAAAGTAAAAATATCGCCAGCCGCAAGGCAACCAAAACACCGCCACAATCCCTTTTCCGGCGAGACAAAAAAAGAAGGGGTTTTTTCTTTATGAAAAGGGCAAAGGCCCCGGAAATTAGCGCCAACCGGTCTGAGGAGGACATAATCACTGATAAAACTTTTCAGATCAATTCTTGATTTTATTTCTTCAATTATATCTTCAGGCATAAGAGATTAATTGACCAACCCCTTTTAGGTGTTCGTCAATTTCTTTAAGATTAATTAAAAGATGGTTAAAAATTGAAGCATCAGCTGTGGCGACCTTTCTCTGAGAGAACCTTTGAAGATGGTCTCTTTTGCTTTCCTCTATTTTTTCTTCAAAAAAATCTTCTTTTTCTTCAAAAACTTTGTTTTCTAAAATACTTTCCTCTAAAAGAAGAACATTATCTAGAGTTAAAGAAAATAAATCTTCAAGCTCAGCTTGCGCTTCCTCTGAAAAGACAACTTTATTGATTTTTTTATGAGAAGCGAGTTTGTTAAGATTAACAATTCTATCAGCAATTCTTTCAATCTCATCAGTCGCTTCCGCGTAATCAATCACCTTTTTTACCTGTTCAATTTTTAGTTTTTCTTTCGGCAGTTTATCTAAAAACTTTAAAATTTCATCCTGGATATTATCAACCGCAATCTCCTGATAAATAACCTGATCATATTTTCTTTTACTAAAATCAGAAATGTTCTCTTTACTCTCTTCAAGCATCTTTTTAATTAAACCAAGAAGACCTAAAAATTCTTTTCTTAAGGCCTCAAAAACAAGATTCGGGCTCTTTAATAAATCCTGACGAAGATAAGCTGGCCAGAGATAATTTTCCTTTTCCTTAGAGGGAATAATTTTTCTGATAAGCCGAGTAAAAGGTTTAAGAAAAAGGAAAAAAACAAAAACAATTAAAAGATTAAAGAAAAAATGGCTGGCTAAAATCTGGTTTTCACCGCTGAAAAATTTTGAAAGAAAAAAGATAAATTGATTGAAAAAAAGAAGAAAAAGACCAATGCCGGTTAATTTGAAAAGAAGCAAACTCAGGGCAATTCGCTGTCCTTTTTTTCCTGTCTTTAGGCCGACCAAAGATTCAGTTAAAATTGAACCTAAATTAATGCCAAAAATCACAGTTGACACTCTCCTTGACTAAAGTCAGGAGATTCTCGGCGTTAACCGAAGGCTCTGCCCGAGCCTTAAGATATTTAAAGCTGCGTTCCAATCTCTATCTATCTTTAATCCGCAAGGACATTGATGAATACGAATTGACAAATTTTTCTCTATTATCTGTCCGCATTTGGAACACATTTGAGATGTATTCTTGGCAGGAACTTCAATGACTTCGCGACCAGCCTCTGCCGCTTTGAAACGAAGAATATTGAAGAATTGAAACCAAGCCGCATCTCGCATTGAGCGATTTAGGCCTTTAAAACTTCTAAAAGCCCTAAACTTTTCAATATAGATTTTATCGTTTTCTTTAACAAGCTTATTGGCTACTTTGAAATGAAAATCTTTTCGTTGTCTAAATATCTTCTCATGAATTTTAGCCACTAATAATCTTGCTTTGTTCTTACGATTAGAATTCTTAATTTTTTGAGATAATCTTTGTTGTCTTGTTGCTAAAATATCTTGAGATTTCTTGAAAAATCTTGGATTATCTGTCTTTTGCCCGTTGGAATCAGTTAAAAACGATTCGCAGCCAACATCAATAGCTATTTCTTTATTAGTTTTAGGAAGTAGTTTTTGAGGAAGATTATCGCAAGAGAAACAAGCAAACCATTTATTAGTTGAATCTCTGCGAATAGTGATTGTTTTAATCTCACCTTCAATTGGTCTGGAAAGAAAGAGTTTAAATCTGCCAATCTTCTTTATTTCTAAATAGTTATTTTGAAGCTTCCAACCCGTTTGTTTAAGGGTGAAAGAATCATATCTATTTTGTCCTTTAAATCTTGGAAATCCTGCTTTTTCTTTATTCTTTACTCGGCGAAAGAATCCTTGATAAGCTCTGTCTAATCTCTGGATTACATCCTGAAGTGTTTGAGAATTCACTTTCTGATATGCTGGAGACGCCTTCTTTAATTGAGGAAGCCGTTTCATCTGGTCATATTGAGAGATTGATTTCTTATTTTCCTTAGAGGCAACAATTCTTTCATTAAGGCAATCATTGTAGAGTTGACGACAAAGAGAAAGCCATTTTTCTGCTTGTTGCTCTGTTTTCTGATTTGATTTAATTCTATATTGAAATGTCTTTTTCATATTTTTTTATATCTTATCATATATCAACAATATCTGTCAATTTTAAAATAACCTTCCGATTCATCCCCGCGAATAAATTCGGGGGCTTTCTCGGAAATACTTGTAAAACTAAAGCTAAATTAAGAGTATTTTCCTTAGCTAAAACAACTAAGATGCTTAAAGGAACCGCGCTCGCCTGAAAAACAATGGTTAAAACAAGGCCCCAAAGAAAACCAAAAAACGGTCTTGAAGAAGTTAAAACTTCGGCCAAAAATCCGTTTTGCCCTGTAGCGGCTTCAATAATCAGCTTTAGACCAAAAAACAAAAGACCAAAATAAAAAACCGCTTCACCAATCTTTTTTATTTTCTCTCTGGAAAGAAGCCAAACTAAACCGCCAAAAATAATAAAAAGAGGAGCAATCTCTATTAAATTAACAGCAACTAAATAAGGGGTGATGAAAGAAGCAAGGCTAGCAGCTAAAATAAAAGGCAGGGAACCGGAAAAAGTCAAAAGACCAGCGCCCAAAAACCCAAGGGCTAAAATCACGGCTGCGGAACTGCTCTGCAAGGCCACGGTTAAAACAAAACCGGACAAAAGCCCCCAAAAAGGATTTTGATTGATTTTGCTTAAATAAGTTCTTAAATGAAGATTAAAAACCTTGATGACAATCTCTCCTAATTTAAAACAGCCAAAAAGAAATAAAAATAGGCCTAAAAGAATAGAAAAAATAACTTGGGGCATAAAGGGATTATACCAAAAAACCTTAAAAAGAAAAGTCAGAGAATCTGTTTTTTCTGGCTTTGTTCCATTTTTTATAAAGGGACTACTTTTGCCATTTTTATGGTTGGGTGGGGATAAAGCCTTTCTAGCTCTTTCTTTCTTTTAGCATATTCTAACCCTGCCTCCTCTTTTATTTGGTGAATTGTCACCTGCGGCGTTACCAGAGGAAGTGTTTTATTACTTTCACTTTCACTTCTCCACCAAGAAATCACTAAATACTCCTCTTCTAATTTTTCCTTTTCCATTTCTGCCTCCTTTAAATTTTGATTAAATCATCTCAAATTTTTTAAAAATGTCAACCCTACTACGCCTTAAACCAAAGGATTTATTAAGATACGGAGAGGGCGAGATT
>CAZSLY010000012.1:0-10156 GCA_964608045.1 uncultured Gammaproteobacteria bacterium
CCTGGTTTTTTTTTATTTTTTTGTTATCATTAAAAGATGATTGAAACACATGCTCATTTGAATTTTGAAGATTTTAAAGATGATTATACTGATGTACTGCAGCGCAGTTTTGATAACGGAATCAAAGCAATTATTAATGTTGGTTCAAATTTTAAGACCAGTCAAAGGGCTTGTGAAATTGCTCGGAACTATATTGGCAAAAATGTTTATGCGGCTATCGGTTTGCATCCAATTCATGTTTTGGATGAAGATTTTAATGAAGAAAAATATAAAGCTTTGATTAAAGAATATGAAGGACTCGTGAGAGCAATTGGCGAAACAGGTTTTGATTTTTTTCATCAAGAGGCGGAAGAAAAACAGAAAGAAGTTTTCAAAAAGCACTTAAATTTAGCTCAGGAATTTAGCTTGCCGGTAATTCTTCATTCAAGGGGAGGGGAAAAAGAGCCGTTAAAACCATATTTGAAAATTTTAGAGATTTTTGAATCTCTATCTTTTAAACCAAAAGGCGTACTGCATTGCTTTTCTGCAGGAGAAGAAATTGCGGAAAAATTTTTAGCTAAAGGCTTTTATATCGGTTTAGGCGGGATTATCACTTTTTCCACCAGAGGCGAATCCCTGCCCGCTCTCAGGCGCGGCGCCGGAGGTGGAAAAAACAGAAAAACAATTGAAAAAATTCCGTTAGAAAGAATAGTTTTAGAAACTGATTCTCCATATCTTGCGCCAGAAGAGGTTCGCGGCACAAGAAATGAGCCAAAAAATCTTTTTTATATTGCTAAAAAATTGGCAGAAATAAAGCGGGAGCCATTAAGCAAGATTGTCAAAATCACAGAAGAAAACGCTAAAAAACTTTTTAAAATATAGACGAGATGGAAGAAAAAATTTTAGAAAATTTAAATGAGGAACAAAAAGAAGCGGTCATCCATCAAGAGGGCCCTGTTTTGATTATTGCCGGACCAGGAACAGGGAAAACAATGGTTATTACTAAGCGCATTGGCTGGCTAATTTTAAATAAAAAAATAAAGCCAGAGGAAATTTTAGCTTTGACTTTTACGGAAAAAGCAGCTGAAGAAATGGAAGAAAGAGTGGATAAACTCTTGCCTTATGGCTATTTAGAACTTTTTATTTCTACTTTTCATTCTTTCTGCGAAAGGATGTTGCGCGAGCATAGCTTAGACATTGGTCTCTCGCCAAATTTTAGACTCCTCTCTCAAGCAGAGCAGGCTTTTTTGGTCTGTCAGAATTTTGACCGTTTTTCTCTTGATTATTATAAACCGCTTGGCAATCCATATAAATTTATCAAAAGTCTGCTCTTTCATTTTTCCCGGGCAAAAGATGAAATGGTAACGCCGAAAGAGTATTTAGATTACGCCCTAAACTCAAAACTTGATGAAGGAACTCTTGGCGGAATAGAAATTCTTTCTGAAGAAAAGAAGCGGCTTAAAGAAATTGCCGAGGCCTATGATGTCTACCAGAAACTGCTATATGAGAACGAAGCTTTGGATTTTGGCGATTTAATTCTTTTCACCCTTAAACTTTTTAAAGAGAGGCCCTTGATTTTAAAAAAGTATCAGGAAAAATTCAAATATGTCTTAGTTGATGAATTTCAGGATACTAATTGGGCTCAATACGAACTTTTAAAACTTTTAACCAAAGGCGATTCTAATTTAATGGTTGTCGCTGACCCAAAACAGGCAATTTATCGCTGGCGCGGCGCTTCATACAGCAATATCTATCAGATTAAAAAAGATTTTCCTAAAATTAAAACTATTTATCTTAAATCAAATTATCGTTCTCATCAAAATATTCTTGACCTCTCAGGAAAGTTTATCGGCAAACATTATGAAGATATCCAAAATCTTAATGAAGAGCTAAAAAGATTGTTTATTGAAGATTTAAAGGCGGTTAAAGAAGGTCAGGGAGAAATTGTTTTCAAACAAACAGAAACCCAAGAGGCGCAAGCTAGTTTTGTTACTCAAAAAATTCTTGAATTAAAAGAAAAAGATCCAAAGCTTAGTTTTAATGATTTTGCTATTTTACTTCGGACTAATGCTCAAGCTGAGTCATTCTGTGAAACTCTAGGCCGGGCAGAAATTCCTTATCAATTTTTAGCTAAATCAGGCCTTTATAACAAGCCGATTGTCTTGGATATTATTTCTTATTTTAAACTCCTTGATAATTACCATGAAAGTAATGCTTTTTATCGCTTGTTAAATTCGCCTTTGATGTTGGAAAAAATAAGCAACGAAGATTTAGCGGATTTAATTCAATATACCAAGCGCAAAGGGGTCTCTTTTTATCAAGCAGCGAAAAATGCTTCTTTGATCCCCTTAACTCAGAAAGGAGTCAAGGCTCTATTTGATTTTATTTCTCTAATCTCTAAACATACAGAAATGGCAAAAACAAAACCAGCTTCTTTAATGGTTTATTCATTTTTACAAGAGACGGGGTATTTAGAAATTTTAAAGAAAAGAGCAGAAGAAAGCCTTGAAGGAATGAAGGAGATTGCTTTTCTCAATCAATTTCTTAAAAGAATTAATGAATTTGAAAGAACAGCGAGAGAAAAAACTGTTCATAGTTTTTTACAATTGGTAGAGACTATTTTTGAAGTTGGCGAGAATGAAGGTTTAGGTCTTGAGGAAGAAATGGGACCGGAATCAGTCAAAGTTTTGACCGTTCATTCAGCCAAAGGTTTGGAATTTAAATATGTTTTTATGCCGGATTTAGTAGAGCATAAATTTCCTACTATTAATCGTTCTGAGCCGATTAGTCTGCCCGATGAGCTAATAAAAGAAATTTTACCGCCGGGCGATGCCCATCTGCAGGAAGAAAGACGTTTATTTTATGTTGGAATGACCAGAGCCGCAGAGGGACTTTATTTAATTGCCGCTTCTGATTACGGCGGCAAAAGAAAGAAGAGACTCTCTCCCTTTCTTTATGAATTAGAATTAACCGCGGAGGAGGCAAAAGCAAAAGAGATTCTTAGCGCTTTAGAACTTTTAGCGCCGCCTAAAAAAAATATCTGGAGAGTAGAAAGAAAATACAAACTGCCTTCTGAGTTTAGTTTCTCTCAATACGCAGCTTTTAAAATTTGTCCTTTACAATATAAATATGCTTTTATTTTAAAACTTCCGCGTCGGGAAAGTCCTTCTTTAAGTTTCGGGAAAACAATTCACAACACTTTTTATCAGTATTTAAAAGAAAATTTAGAGAAAACAAAAAGAACCCAAAATAGTCTTTTCCGGGAAGTAAAACAAGGGCTGCTCAATTTCAAAAGACTTGAAGAGGTTTATGAAAAATGCTGGCTTGACGAATGGTATCAAAATGAAGAAGAACAGGGAAAGTTTAAAGAGAGAGGCAAAGAGATGTTAAAAAATTTTTATGAAGACCTTACTAAAGAAAACCCAAAAGTAAGAGAGCTTGAGTTTTCTTTTAATTTTAGAATGGGGCCGCACCTTATCAAAGGAAAAATCGACAGAATTGATGAAATTCCTGAAGGCCTTGAATTCATAGATTATAAAACTGGCAGACCCAAAAAGGGGACAATTGAAGATAAAGAACAGCTTATCATTTATCAAATGGCTGGTGAAGAACGTTTTAGAGAAAAAATAAGCCGTTTAAGTTATTTCTACCCGATAACAGGGGAAAAGCAGTCGTTTTTAGCCACTTTAGATGAAAAAGAAAAAACCAAGACGAAAGTTTTGGCAGCGATTGAAGCGATTAACAAAGGAGATTTCAAACCGCGAGCAGGCAAGATGTGCGACTGGTGCGATTTCAAAGATATTTGCGAATATCGGTTGACCTAATTTTTAACTTTTGATATAATCTTTTTATGACTCTTAGGCGCTATCTTAATTTAATGACAATTTGCACTGGAGTTAATTGGTTTTTTTGGGTTTTGGTAATTTTTTTTGTTAATCCGGAGAGAACCGGTCTTTTAGGTTTAATTCTTTTTTATGCCAGCTTATTTTTAGCAATTTTAGGCACTGGCTCTCTTTTGGGTTTTACTGTTGGCTCTCGCTTTAAAAAAAGACCGATTTTTGTGGAAGTAAGCATATCTTTTAGGCGCGCCTTTTTTCTCTCAATTTTTATCACTGCCTTTCTTCTTCTTAAAGATTTAAACCTTCTTTACTGGTGGAATATTTTATTTATTGCTTTATTTTTAATTGTTTTAGAAATTTTCTTTATTTCTATTTCCAGAAAATATGTCTCTTCCGAAAAATAATTTTTTAGATTTAAGTTTACCTGGCGAAAAACAAAAGATAGGGGCCTTCCATCCTTTAACCCTGACTATCAATCGTCTGGCTCAGTTTTTTACCTCAATGGGATTTGAGACAGTTGAAGGACTGGAGCTTGACAATGACTATTATAATTTTTCTTCCTTGAATTTTTTACCCCATCATCCTTCCCGCGACTTGCAGGAAAGTTTTTTTGTCAAAAATCCTTTAGGGAAAGAAGACTTGGTCCTACGGACTCATACCTCGAATGTTCAGGTTAGGGTAATGGAAAAAAGAATGCCGCCCTTGCGAATTTTTACTTTTGGCAGATGTTATCGGAGAGAGGCAACCGATGCTTCTCACGAGCATACTTTTTATCAGGTTGAAGGATTTACCGTTGATAAGGAGGTTTCTCTATCTAATTTGATTTTTACGATGAAAAGTTTGCTCTCGGAGTTTTTTGAAAAAGAGGTTGAGCTTCGTTTGCGGCCTGCCTTTTTCCCTTTTACTGAACCAAGCTATGAAGTTGCTTTTACCTGTGTGAGCTGCGATGGCAAAGGTTGCTCTGTCTGTGGAAACACCGGCTGGCTGGAGATTTTTGGCTGCGGAATGATTCACCCTAATGTCTTAAAAGCTGCCGGCTATCCTGAGAGAAGATTCACTGGTTTTGCTTTTGGCGGCGGGGTTGACCGATTGGCGATGCTTAAATACAAAATTAACGACATTCGCTGGTTTCACTCAGGAGATTTAAGATTTATCAGACAGTTTAACTAATCAACGAATGTACAAATCAGTCCAAATATACAAATGGTTTGGAATTTAATTCGCATATTCGTAATGATTCGTTATTAGTTGATAATTATGAAATTATCTTATCACTGGCTTAAGGAATTATTAGGGGAAATAAAAGTTTCGCCTGAGAAGATGGCGGAGATTTTGAGCGCGCATTTGGCAGAAACAAAAGCGACTAATCTCTCTAGTCCTTATTTAGAAAATGTTTATGTTGGGGAAATCGTTGATCTAAAACTTCATCCTCAAGATCAGAGGCTTCAGGTAGCTGAAATAGATTTAGGGAAAAAATATAAGAAACTGCAAATTGTTTGCGGTGCAGTAAACATTAAAGTTAGACAAAAAATACCAGTGGCTTTAGTTGGCGCTAAATTAGTTAATGGTTTAGAGATTAAAAAAGCGGTGATTAGAGGAATAGAATCAGAAGGAATGCTTTGCGCTGAAGATGAATTGGGCTTAGGCTCGGATCATACTGGGATTTTGATTTTGCCCCAAGAAGCAAAAATTGGCGATCCTCTGGCAAGAGTTTTAGAATTAGATGAGACAATTTTTGAAATTGAAAATGTATCTTTGACCCAAAGGCCGGATTTATTTTCTCATCAAGGCATGGCTTTTGAAATGAGCGCTTGTTTAAGGCAGCCCTTGGTTAAAAAAGAAAAACAGATTAAAACAGACAGAAAATTAAATCAAGATTTGTTAAAAGTTAAATTAGAAGCAGAGGATTTATGTCCAAGATATATGGCGGTCGTGCTTCAAGGAGTAAAAATTGGCCCTTCTCCTTTATGGATGCAAAACCGCTTAAAAAATTTAGGTCTAAGACCGATCAATAATGTGGTTGATATTACCAATTATATTTTATTTGAGCTTGGCCAGCCGCTCCATGCTTTTGACGCTGAGAAATTAAAAGGAAAGGAGATTATTATCAGAAGAGCAAAAAACGGAGAAAAAATTTTAGCTTTGGATAGTCGGGAGTATGAATTGAATGTAAACGATTTAGTCATTGCTGATTCCTCAAAGCCAGTTGCTTTAGCTGGAATTATGGGCGGCGAGGAGACAGGTGTCAGTGAAAAAACAAAAACAATTGTCATTGAATCAGCAAATTTTGAGCCAATTAACATCAGGAAAACTAGCAAAAGATTAAATTTAATAACCGAATCTTCATTAAGATTTGAAAAAGGCTTACCGGTTCCTTTTGCTGAGAGAGGGATAAAAAGAGCGATTGAACTTCTTGAAAAATTCGCTCAAGCTAAGGTAGTCAGTAAAGTTTATGATTTAAAAACCCTTTTAGCTCAAGCTAGGCTGACAAAAAGAAGAAAGATCTTAATTGACCCTCAAAGAATCAAAAAAATTATTGGTCAAGAAATTGAAGAAAAAGAGATGCTTCAAATTTTAAGAGTTTTGGGTTTTGAAATTAAGCAAATTGATTTAATTAAAGAATTGGTCAAATTAGCCCAAGCGCAAATAGGCAAGCCGTATAAATACGGCGCTTCAACTTTCATTGAAGCGCCTGATATTTTTGACTGCTCAAGCTTGACTCGCTGGCTTTATCGGCAAATTGGCGTTGAACTGCCGCGAATTTCAGCAGAGCAAGCCTCAAGCGGCGAGAAAATAGAGGTTAAAAATTTACAGGCAGGCGATTTAGTCTTTAGAAAAAGAAAGTCCGACAATTTGATTTTTAAGAAAAATAGTAAATCGGATTTTCCTAAAGAATTTTCCCAAGGGATTGGTCATGTCGGCCTTTTAATTGCTAAAGACAAAGTTATTCATGCTGAGAGCAAGAAAAAAAAGGTGGTGGTTGAAAATTCAAAATCATTTTTGAATAAAAATTTTGTGCTAGCCAAAAGAATTTTAAAGGAAAAAAAAGGATTAGTGGTCACGGTGCCTGATTTTAGACCAGATATCTTGACTGAAGAAGATTTAATTGAAGAAATTGTCCGCTTATATGGTATTAGCAAAATCAAACCGCAACCATTAAAAGGGGAGCTTTTACCAGCTAAGCTGATAAAAGAATTTCTCTTAAAACAAGAATTAAAAGATTTGTTAAAAAGTTTTGGCTTTTTTGAAGTTTATAATTACTCCTTTTCCGGAGAAGATGAGCTAAAGGAAAAAAAGAAGGGTTTTGAATTGATCAATCCAATAAATCTCAAACAAAAATATCTACGGCAAACTCTTTTGCCAGGTTTAATCAAAAACTATGAAAAGAATAATTCTCTCTTTGATGAATTTAAAATTTTTGAGATTGGCAAAGTTTTCAATTTTGAAGGAGAAATTATTGAAGAAGATCATTTAGCTCTTTTAATCTATCAAAAAGAGAAAAACACTTTTTGGCAGATGAAAGGAGTTTTAGAGACAATTTTAGAAAAGATTGGTTTAAATTTAGAAAAAATCAGTTTTGAAGAAATCGGTTCTTTAGGATTAATAGAAAATGAAGTCGGAGTTTTTGAGCTTAACTTAGAGAAAATATACAATCTGCCAAAAGAAGCAATCGTTTTTAAACCAATTTCTCTTTATCCAGCTGTTAAGCGTGACCTGGCTTTTCTCCTTGATAAAAATATCAAATGGGGAGATATCTACAAGAAAATTAAAGAGATAAACCCTTTAATTGTCAAAATAGAGCTTTTTGATGTTTTTGAAAGCGAAAAATTTGGCAAGCGGAGAAATTTGGCTTTTCATATTATCTACCAATCTTATGAGAGGACCCTAACTTCAGAAGAAGTTGAAGGAATTGAGAAAAAAATTGTTGAAATCCTTGAAAAAGAATTTGGAGGACAACTGAGAACCTTCTAAAACTTTTTTAAACTTTGCTGGTAAGATTTAAATTATCAATTATCAATTTTCAATTATCAATCAAGTTCCAAATTTTCAATTTTCAATTTTCAATTGAAAATTGAATCATTAAAAATTCATTGAAAATTGGTTATTGAAAATTGAAAATTATCTATTTATAAATATGACCTACGACATTATCACTCTTGGCGGATTGATTCAAGATATTATTTTCTTGATTAAAAAAGAGGATGGTTTGGTTTTGGCAAACAAAAAAGATCCTTTAAGACAGAAACTTTTAGCTTTTGAGCAGGGAGCAAAAATTTATATTGAAAGGGCTTTCATTGGCTCTGGCGGTGGCGCGGCTAACGCCGCTGTTTCTTTTGCAAGTTTAGGTTTAAAGACAGCTGTTATCTCTTGTGTTGGGGAGGATACTCGCGGACAGGAACTGATTGATTCTTCAAAGAAAAAAGGAGTAGAAACAAAATTTATTCAAAAGACAAAGAAAGAAATGACCGGTTTTTCCTTAATTTGCAGCTTGAAAGACAAGGGAATGACTATTTTTTCTTTACGGGGCGCAGATAGAAATTTAAAGGTTTTTTCCCTTCAGGGAATTAAGACCAAATGGTTTTATATCACTTCTTTAACTACTCCTCATTGGCCAAAAATTTTAGAGAAAATTTCTAAAATTCAAAGTAAGGTTGCTTTTAATCCCGGCCAAATTCAGCTTAAGAACATTGTTTCTCTTAAAAAATTTCTAAAAAAAGCTGAGGTTTTGATTTTAAACAAAGATGAAGCTTTGGAGTTAATCTTAAAATTAGAAAAAAGAAAAAAAGTTTTGAGTTTAAAAGAATTATCCCGGAAAATTTGGTTTTTAGGACCAAAGATGGTGGCAATTACTGATGGGAAGAGGGGAGCAGCTGCTTTTGACGGCAAAAGTTATTATTTTCAAAAAGCATTAAAGGTCAAGGTGGTGAATACCACCGGCGCAGGCGATGCTTTTGGCTCGGCTTTTGTCGCTAGTTTATTTTATTGGCCGAATAACTTAAAAAGAGCGCTTAGCTGGGGTATAAAAAACAGTTCTTCAGTCATTCAAAAATTCGGCGCTCAAGCCGGTCTTCTTAAAAAAAGAAACATCTAATTTTTAAAATATCTTCTATGACCGCCAGAATATCAGTGATTATCGTTAGTTTTAATGGTCGACCGTATCTGGTCGACTGTTTTCGTAGTTTAGAGAGGCAGACCATGAGGCCTGAGGAGATTATTATCATTGATAATTGTTCTACTGATGGGACCGGAGATTATTTAAAAAACTTAAAACTTAGCTCAGAAATTAAATTGAAAATAATTTTAAATGAAAAAAATCTTGGCTTTGCTAAAGCAAACAATCAAGGAATGAAAATTGCCCTGAAAGGTCAGGCTGATTATATTTTTTTACTTAATCAAGACACCAAGATGGAGCCGAATTGTTTAGAAGAATTACTCAAAGCAGCAGGCAAGCAAGAAGATTTTTTTGCTCTTCAGCCATTAATTCTCTGCTGGCCGGAGAAAAACAAGGTTCAGACTTCCGGCGACCGGATTCATTTTTTGGGTTTTGGCCATCTGGGGAATTATGGATTGTCCGCCTTCGCCGAAGGCTACGGCGGATCCACCGAAGGTGGAAAAATTAGAGAGATCCCTTATGCCTCAGGCGCGGCCATGTTTTTGAAACGGAAAACTCTTGAAGAAGTTGGATTTTTTGATGAAGATTTATTTATGTATCACGAAGATATGGATTTATGCTTGCGAGCCAGACTATTCCGCAAAAAAATTTTATTAGCGCCAGAGGCTTTGGTTTATCATCACTACAGCGGCAAGATGACTTCTTTTAAATGGATCTGGTCTGAAAGAAACAGACAGCTAATGCTTTTGAAGTTTTATAAACTGCCAACCCTCATTTTAATTTTCCCCTTTTGGCTATTAATGGAAATTGGCTCTTTGTTTTATTCTGCTCTGCTTGGCGCTTTAAATTTGAAAATCAGAGGATATTTTGAAATTTTAGGTCTTTTACCAAAATTTTTAAGAAAAAGAAGAGAAATCCAAAAAACCAGAAAAATTAAAGACAAAGAATTATTTAAATATCTTGATGGTGAATTTAAATTTGCCTTAATGAGATCGCCGTTGTTTTATCTAATCAATCCAATTTTAGGTTCTAGCTGGAAGATGATAAAAAATATAGTTTTTTGGTAAGGAAGATAAAAATTTAAACTCGGGCCTGTCTGCTAGTTGGCAGGCTCTTTGTTTTACTAAAATTAATTTTCTGGTAAAATTTAATTATGAAAATCGCCCATTTGGTTTCTACTTATCCGCCATATAAAGGGGGAATGGGGAACGTCTGTTTTAAAGAG
>CAZSLY010000013.1:0-4983 GCA_964608045.1 uncultured Gammaproteobacteria bacterium
GTGGACCTGGTGAGAATCGAACTCGCGTCTCTGCAATGCGAATGCAGTGTATTACCACTATACTACAGGCCCGTGCCCCTAGGCTGAATCGAACAGCCATCTAGGACTTAGGAGTTCCTTGTTCTATCCGTTGAACTACAGGGGCGCTAAAAAAGGCGGCTGCTTAGAGAATCTAAAAAGCCGGTTTTTTCATTAACCAAGAGTAAAATCAAAAAAACAGCCACTAAGCTAAAAAAGACGGCTAAAGAAAAAACAACCCTTCCTTTGGAAAATTTTTTTATTTCTGGCATAAATTTTATTTTACTTTAAAATTCTTGGCTTGTCAAATTTTCGTTCCTTGTTATTATATCTACATATATAATTTTAATATTTTAATCTTATGTTTATGGGGAAAAAATTTGAGGATATTAAGGGTGAAGAAACAACCACGGTCATCGGAGCCGGGGTTGAAGTTGAAGGCACTTTTACTGCCTCAGGCAACATCACCATTAAAGGTCATTTAACAGGCTCGGTGGAAACAAAAAATGACCTTTATGTGGCAGAGACTGCTTCAATTGATGGAGAAGTCAAAACAAAAAATGCTTTTATCAGCGGCCGAATTAAAGGAAACGTTATCGCTGAGGAAAAACTTAAATTCTCCTCAACCGCTAAAATTGACGGCGACCTTATTTGTCAAAACCTCTCGGTTGAAGAAGGCGCGATCTTGAATGGCAAGTGTCAGATGAGCAAAAAAGAAGAGGTCTCTCTAGAGTAATAATTTTTAGTTATGAGTTGTAAGTTGTAAGTTATTATTCTATGTTTTTTTATATCTACGATTCTTTTCTTACAGAAAAGAAATATGAGAAATTCTTGGAAAAAATAGAAACTCGTCTGGTTAATTTAGGTATTGCTGGAAAAACTATCCGTCTTTCTGTTCTAAAAAATCTTGAGGAGATTATCAAAGATATTGAAAAAAAAGATTCGCCGACCATTGTTGTCATTGGCAATGATCAAATTTTCTTAAAAGCAGCAAAAGCTTTAATTGGCCAGCGTACTCCTTTAGGCTTTATTCCTGTTAAAGAAACTTCTAATATCGCTGAATTATTAGGATTACCCTTTAATGAATTTTGCTGCGATGTTATCTCTGCCAGACTCCTTGAAACTATTAATTTAGGAAAAATTAACCCCGTTAGAAAGTTACAATCAATACCTACTCCTGATAACAGATCTCGTGAAAAGGCGAAAAGCGGGCTTTCTAACGGGGTTAATCAGGAAATTTTTGTCTCGTATTTAGAAATGCCAGCTCAAGATGTAATTCTAAATTGTGACAAGATGTATTTAATCAAAACAAATAAACTTAAAAAAATCAGAATTATTAATTTAGGTCTGCTTAATTTTGAAAATTTTTCAAAAGGAACAGAGGCAAAAGCAGCTCAGGCCAAAGATGATTTTTTAGAAATCCTGATTGGCAATCCAGCAAAAAAATTTCTTTTTTTCAAAACAAAAGAAAAGCTTAATAGCTTAATTTTTGCCAAAGAAATAGAGATTACCAGTAAAAAAAGAAATAAAAAAGCGCCGATTCTTCTTGACGGCCAAAAAATTATAGAAACCCCGGCTCAAGTCAGCCTTTCTTCGGAAAAAATTAGGTTAATTGTCGGCCGCGACAGGTTGATTTAAACCACAAAATTAATCAAGCGGTCTTGAACAAAAATAATTTTTTTAATTTTTTGATTCTCTAAATACTTTTTTACCTTTTCTCTTTTTAGAATTTCTTCTTTGACCTCTTCTTCTTTCAAACCAGCCCTAAGAATCACTTTATCTCTTAATTTGCCATTAATCTCAATCACCAGTTCAATCTCCTCTTTTTTCGCCAGCTCTTCTTGATAAGCTGGCCATTTTTCTTGAAAAATACTTTTGTTTTTTGAAAGTTTAGGCCGAAGCAAATGCCAAAGCTCTTCTCCCAAATGAGGGACAAAAGGAGAAATAAGAAGGACCGAAGCTTCTAAATCTTTCCGGCTAATTTCTTTTTCTTTTTCTTCTAAAGTATTTAGATATTCCATTAAACAAGAAATAGCAGTATTAAATTTAAAATTTAAAATATCCTCGGTCACCCTTTTAATCGTTTGATGCCTTATTCTTTCTAAACCATTTTTTGAATCTATCTTCTTTTTTCTTCTTACCAAATTTTCAATCCTTTTCAAAAATCTATTAACTCCTTCAATACTTTGCGTGCTCCAGGGAATTGCTCCTTCAAAAGGACCCATAAACATTTCATAAACTCTTAAAACATCAGTCCCGTATTTTTTATTTATTTCATCAGGGTTAACCACATTTCCTCGCGATTTAGACATTTTTTCTCCATCTTCACCTAAAACCATACCTTGATTTTTCAATTTCATAAATGGTTCAGGAGTGGAAACAACGCCTAAATCATAAAGAAACTTATGCCAGAACCTGGCGTAAAGAAGATGTAAGACCGCGTGTTCTGCTCCGCCAACATATAAATCAACCGGCTGCCAATACTTTTCTTTTTTTTTATCAACTAAGGCTTTTTTGTTTTTTGGATCAAGATATCTTAAATAATACCAGCAAGAACCGGCCCATTGAGGCATTGTATTTATTTCTCTGCTTGCTTCTTTCTTGCATTTCGGACATTTTGTCTTCAGCCAGGTTTTTGCCTTAGCCAAAGGCGATTCACCTGTTTCTTCCGGTTGATAGCTTTTAACAGGAGGCAAAACAAGGGGCAGGTCTTTTTCTTTTAAAGCAATCCAGCCAGGATTCAACAATTCACCAAGGGTGAATTGTAAATTTTCAATTTTCAATTTCCAATTTTCAATTTTAATGGAATTTGGCTGTCGCTCTTGACGACTCGCCTCGCTGTCGCTTCGGCGAAGCGGGCTCCCCGGAGGGGCCATTTGGAATTTGGAACTTTCCACTCGTTTTTTACATTGCTCACAAAAAACGAGTGGTATCGGCTCTCCCCAATAACGTTGCCGAGAAAAAATCCAATCTCTTAATTTATAATTAATTTTTTTTCCCCCCAAATTTTTTTCTTCTAAATATTTAGTTAAAGATTCTCTTGCCTTTTCTGAAGGCAAACCGCTGAACTTTCCTGAATAAACGAGTACGCCTTCGCCTTCATAGGCCTCAAGAAGATTTCCTTTTTCATCTTTCTCCGGATTTCCTCCTTTAATCACTTCTTTAATCGGCAAATTGTATTTCAAACTAAAGTCATAGTCGCGCTGGTCATGAGCCGGCACGTTCATCACTGCTCCGCCGCCATAATAAGCAATCACATAATCACCTATCCAAACCGGAATTTTTTCTTCTGATAAAGGATTAATTGCTTTGATTCCTTTAAGCTCCACTCCTGTTTTTTCTTTAGTTAACTCTAATCTTTCCAACTCAGATTTTTTAGCGGCTGTCTCTAAATATTCTCCCACTTCTGCAAGATTTAAAATTTTATCTTTCAGGTCTTTAACAAAAGGGTGTTCAGGCGCCAGGACAACAGCATTAACACCAAAAATAGTGTCTATTCTTGTGGTGAAAACATCAATCGTTTTTTCTTCTTTTTCCTGTCGCCTTTGGCGACTCCCGGGAAGGGCTATTTTAAATTTAACCTTTGCTCCTTCTGAACGGCCAATCCAGTTTTTTTGCATTATTTTAATCGGTTCCGGCCAGTCAAGCAGATCTAAGTCCTGGAGCAATCTTTCTGCATAAGCAGTAATTTTGAGTATCCACTGACTTAATGTTTTTCTGATTGTCTCTCTGCCGCAGCGATTGCATTTTCCGCCTGTTACTTCCTCGTTAGCCAAGCCAGTTTTACAAGAAGGACACCAATTAATTGGCGCTTCTTTTTTATAGGCCAAACCATTTTCAAACATTTTTAAAAAAATCCATTGCGTCCATTTATAATACTCAGGGTCAGTGGTATTAATTTCCCGAGACCAATCATAAGCCAGCCCCATGGCCTGCAACTGTTTTTTGTAACGTCCAATATTCTTTTTTGTCGTTATTTTTGGATGAATGCCTGTTTTCAGCGCGTAATTTTCCGCTGGCAAGCCAAAAGCATCCCAACCCATTGGCTGCAAAACATTGAAGCCCTTCATTTTTAAAAGGCGATAGACCACATCAGTGGCCGTATAACTTCTCGGATGACCAACATGCAGCCCCTCGCTTGAGGGATAGGGAAACATATCTAAAATATAATATTTTGGCTTCTTTTCAAAATCTTTGGCCTGATAAAGTTTATTCTTCTCCCAGATTCTCTGCCATTTTTTTTCAATAGGAACGCGCTGGCTCTTCATATTTTAATTTTAAGTCCTGGTCCCATGCTGGTAGAAAGAACGGCTTGTTTAATAAAGCTTTCTTTTAGGCCTTTAAGGCCTGTTTTTTCCACTGATTCTAAAAAAGCTTCAACATTCATTTTAATTTTTTCTTTTTCCCAGGAAACCTTGGCTAAACCTAAATGAATATTACCTCCTTTATCCGCTTTGTAAAAAATCTCGCCTCCTTTAATTCTTTCAATTGCTTCTTTAATCTTTTCCGTTACCTCGCCTTTTTTGGGGTCTGGCATTAGTCCCCGCGGACCCAAAATTTTAGCAATCTTGACTAATTTTGACATTACCTGGGGTGAAGCAACCACTTTCTCAAAGTTGATTTCTCCTTTCCCTTTAATTTTTTCAATCAATTCTTCGCCGCCAACAATATCAGCGCCGGCTTCTTTCGCTTCAGAAACTAATTCTTTTGAAACAAAAGCAGCAATTCTTGTCTTTTTATAGGAGCCTGAAGGCAAGGAAACTAGATGACCAAAACTTTTAGAGGTTGAAGATAAATTTAATTTTAAATGAACCTCAACTGTCTCATCAAAAGTTTTTCTTGCGTTTCTTTTGATAAAATCAATTGCCTCATCAAGACTATAAATTTTATCTTCTTCAATTTTCTTTTTAATCTCTTGATATTTTTTAGAACGCATACCTTTCAAATTAACTTATAACTTACAAC
>CAZSLY010000013.1:5083-9612 GCA_964608045.1 uncultured Gammaproteobacteria bacterium
TTGGGCATAGATAAAAATTAAAATTTTAGAGTTGAAAATGGATAAAATTTTACTAATTTTTTAAATAGTTTTCTAGCTGAAATTTGTTTGGTTGGGCTCCAAATTTTAAACAAAGCCCTTCATAGCTTTTTAATTTGTAAAAAATCTAATTCAACTGGTGTTTCCCGGCTAAAAATTGTCACCAGAATCCTGACCCTGCCTCTTGTCTCATCAACGGAGATAACCTTCCCTTCAAAATTTTTAAAAGGACCATCAGTAATTCTTACCGGTGTATCAATCTCAATGTCAATTTTGTATTTCGGCTCTTCAATGCCCATTCTTTTCTCAATGATTTTTATTTCCTCAGGCGAAAGAGAGGTTGGCTCTGTGCCAATACCAATAAACCCGGTTACGTTTGGAGTGTTTCTGGCCGCATACCAAGAATTTTCATCCACAACCATTTTCACCAAGACATAACCAGGAAAAATTTTTTCTGTGACCGTGAAACGTTTTCCATTTCTAATTTTAATTCTTTTTTCTGTCGGCACTAAAACCCTAAAAATTCTATCTCCCATATTCATTGTTTCAATTCTTTGCTTTAAATTCTCAGCCACAATTTCTTCATAACCAGCATAAGTATGCAATGTATACCAGCGAGCTTTTTCTTCAAGAACTTGCCGGGGCGACTTCTTGTTTATTTCTTTCTCGTCTTCTTCCTTTTGGATTGTTTTTTCTTCTGTCATCTTAGTGAATAAATAAACTAATTGATTGATTTAAGAGATAATCAACTAAACCAATAAAAAAACCAACGGCCACGCTAACGACAATGACGGATAAAGTATCAGACAAAAGCTTTTGCTTAGTTGGCCAAACAACTTTTTTTAATTCTTCAAGTGAATCTTTAATATATTGAATTAATCTTTTCATACATCTAAATTTTTTACTGCTTTAGCATGGGTTTGGATAAATTTTTTCCGCGGCTCCACTTCTTTGCCCATTAAAATTTCAAAAATCTCATCAGTTTCTTCTGCCTCCTCAATCGTGACTCTTTTTAAAACCCTTCCTTCTTTATCCATCGTGGTTTTAAAAAGTTCTTCCGGATTCATTTCTCCCAAACCTTTATAGCGCTGGATATTTATTTTCTCTTTATTTTTATCTTTGTCAAGAGCCCGAATCAGTCCTTCCTTCTCTTCTTCTCTATAAACATATTTAGTCTTTTTGCCAATTTCAATTTTATAGAGCGGCGGAGTGGCGATATAAAGATAACCTCCTTTGATAATTTCTGGGAAATAACGATAAAAGAAAGTCAAAAGCAGGGTGCGAATATGCGAACCGTCCGTGTCGGCGTCAGACATAATAATAATTTTATGATATCTGAGCTTAGAAAGGTCAAACTGCTCGCCAATTCCTGTGCCCAAAGCAGTGATTAAAGATCTTAATTCTTCATTAGCTAAAATTTTATTAAGGCCTGTTTTTTCCACATTTAAAATTTTCCCCCGTAAAGGCAAAATTGCTTGGGTAAATCTGTCTCGGCCTTGTTTTGATGAGCCTGCAGCTGAATCACCTTCCACAATAAAAAGTTCGCTTTCTTTTGGGTCGCGAGAGGTACAATCAGCTAATTTACCAGGTAAAGACAAACTTTCTAAAACTCCCTTTCTTAAAACTGCGGCTCTTGCTTCTCTGGCTGCCAGCCGCGCCTTAGCTGAGAGAAGACATTTAGAAATAATTGCTTCTGCGTTCTTTGGCTGCTCCTCAAGAAAAGTTTTAAAAGCTTCATTAAACACTCCTTCAACCGCGGTTCTTGCTTCTTGATTGCCTAAACGATTTTTAGTTTGACCTTCAAACTGCGGCTCTTTTAATTTCACGCTGACAAGCGCAGTTAATCCTTCTCTGACATCTTGATTATTTAAATTTTCTTCATTTTCTTTTAAAAAACCATTTGCCCTGGCGTAACTGTTAATTACCCGAGTTAAAGCTGTTCTGAAACCAACTAAATGAGTGCCTCCTTCAGAATTGTGAACATTGTTCGCAAAACCAAAAACAATTTCTTTATAATCTTTTGTATATTGAAGGGCAATTTCCACCAAAACTCCGTTCGCCTCTTTAAAAACATAAAAAATATCTTTAGATAAAGGTTCGTTTGTTCTATTTAAATAGCGAACATAAGAAATAATCCCGCCGTCAAAATAAAAACTATGAGATTTAAATTCTTTCCCTCTTTTATCAACAACTTTAATTTTAAAACCTTTAGTCAAATACGCTTGTTCGCGTAAAAAAGAAATTACAGTCTCAAAGTTAAATTCAGTTCGGGGAAAAATTTCTTTATCTGGTTCAAAAATAACGGTTGTGCCAGTTTTTTCTGATTTGCCAATTAGTTTTACTTTGCTTTTTGGTTTGCCGCGCTCATATTCCTGAACCCAAATTTTTCCGTCTCTTTCCACTTCCGCCCGGAGATAAGAAGAAAGAGCATTAACCACGGAAATACCAACCCCGTGCAGTCCCCCGGAAACTTTATAAACGGAATTAGAAAATTTGCCGCCAGCATGAAGCTTGGTCATCACAACTTCTAAAGCAGAAAGTCCGGTTGGTTTATGAATGTCAACCGGAATGCCGCGGCCATTGTCGCGGACTAAAACCCTGTCTTGGGGTAAAAGTTCCACCAAAAGCTCGGTCGCATAACCAGCCATTCCTTCGTCAATCACATTATCACAAGATTCCTTTAAAAGATGGTGTAAACCCTCGGGTCCGGTGGAGCCGATGTACATAGCCGGTCTTTTGCGCACTGGAGCAAGCCCTTCAAGGAGAATAATCTGGTCAGCGCCATATTTCTCAGTGGTTTTCTTTTTTAATTTTAATTTATCTGGTTGCATTTTTTAAATTATCAACGAATTTACTAATCTGTACAAATTCTAATTAATAAGGTAATAAATTTTTAAACCATTTTTTAACCTGGGAAAAAATTCCTCGATGGTCTCTAATTTCCGGACCAAAGCGGCCTTTCTCCTCTTTAGCCCAGAGAATCAAACCAATCGCCGTGGTAAATTTAGGATCAAAAGCTTCTTTTAAATCACTGGCAAACCCAATTGGTCTGCCTAAAAAAACAGGCAGTTTCAAAACTTCTTTTGCTCTTTCTTTTAGACCAGGAAGCTTTGAACCAGCGCCGGTTAAAATCACGCCCGATGGCAGTTTGCGGCTTCGACCAATTGAAAGCAATTCTTTGTCCGCTAATTTAAAAATTTCCTCGCATTTTTCAGTAATAACTTTGCTTAAAAAATACCTTGAAACCTGCTCATCTTGACTTTCATCAAAATCTTTTAAATCAAATTTTTCATTTTTTTTCACTTTTCTAAAATCAGCTGTCCCTAAAGAAAGCTTAACTTGCTCAGCAGTAGGAATTGAGGAGCGTAAGGCAATAGCAATGGCTGAGGTAATATCCCGAGAACCAATCGGTAAAACCTTAGCGGTCAAAATATCTCCTTCCTCATAAACAATTAAATGAGTGGTGCTTTCACCTAAATCTAAAACAGCGACTCCTAAATCTTTTTGTTTTTTATCTAAAACTGCTTCGGCCGTGGCTAAAGCGGAAAAAATTATTCTCTCAATTTCCAAGCCTGTCCGGTGCAAACAATAAATTAAATTTTTAATCTGTCGTGATAAATCAAGAATAATCTGAACTTCAACTTCAAGTCGGACGCCGGTCATTCCCACCGGGTCTTTGATGCCAATTTGATTATCAACCTTAAAAACTTTGGGAATGACATGAAGAATTTCATAATTAGGCGGAGTGGCAATTGTCTGGGCTGCCTCAAGGGCTCTTGAGACATCTTCTTTTTTGATTTCTCCTTCTGCTCGGGAAATCGCCACTACACCACGGCTTTCTTCAGAAAGGAGATTCAAGCCGCTAATTCCCACATTAACTGTCTCTAAACCAAAGCCGACAATCCTCTCAACCTTCTCTAGGGCAGCTGACAAACTGGAAACCACCTCTTCAAGGTCAGTGATTACTCCTTTAGAAATTCCAGCTGAAGGATGATCTATAGCCGCAATAATTTCTAAATCGGTGAGAATAAGCTCGCCAACCGCGATTTTAATTGTCCCTGAGCCTAAGTCAAGTCCAATAATTACTCTGTTATTTTTCATACTTTAATTTTACTAAAAATTTTTAAAAAAACAACCCCTTTACTCTGTCCTTAAACCTTTAAAAAAATGCTGCCGCCAGCGAGCTGGATTAGAAACCTTCTTTTTTAATTCAACCTCTTTAGCTTCAGCCTCGCCCCGCTTTAAAATAATAACGACCCTCTCCCCCGGCTCGCCTAACCCAAGCCGCAATCTGACTTCTCTTTCTTTTAAAAAATCAAGCTCTTCTTTGGCTTTTCCCGCCAGACGTTTATTTTCTTCCTTCAATCTTTCAATTTCTTTTCTTTCTAAAACCACCTTCTTTTCTTTTTCTTTGGCTAACCTTGCTTCTTTCAAAAACAAAACAAAGAAAAAACTTAAAAGCAAAATTAAACAAATAAAGAAAATTTTTGACTTATAATTTTTCATAATGT
>CAZSLY010000014.1:0-2830 GCA_964608045.1 uncultured Gammaproteobacteria bacterium
ACCCTGTTAAATAGCGGCTTTGCCGCTCCTCCTTCGGAGGATTTAACAGGGTAGATTTTTTTTCCTCCAGAAAAAGCCAAAAGATTAGAGGTAAGGTCAAAAGTAAAAAAGAAGCTAAAAAATTTGGCTGGCCAGTGAAAGAAAAAACTCTTTTTGTAAGCAAAGGATTTTCTATCCAGATAATCGGATCCAAACCCAAAATTTGTAAAATTCCGTAAAAAACAACAACTAAGCTGCTAAAAAAAATTGTCCAAACAATTCTTTTTATTTGTTTTTTTGATTTTAGATTAAAAAACAAAACAAGGAAAAAGATAAAGCAATGAAGCCAGGTCAGATAACCCATTTTTCTCTGATAAGTGCCCCAAAAACTTATTTCCGGCCTTTCTGAAAATAAAAGAGTTAAGGTGAGAAGAGAAATAAAAATTAAAAAAGGAACTAAGATTTTTATTTTTTTCTGATTTGGAGATTGCTCTGCCCCGACAAAGAGAATTTTTAAAAGCCATAGAAGAGCAAGAACCTGAGTTAAAGAAATTAAAAGTGTATATTTAATTTGCCAGATAGAAACAACAAAAGGAGAAAAAGAAATAGGCAAAAGAAAAATTAGAAGGAGCCAGATAAATTCAAGATAAAAAGAAATAAGCATAAATATAAAAAATCTAATTTCAAATTATTTTCTAATTATACTAATTTTTTTAAAAAAATAAAACCCATCAACTTCTTCCGCTTGACATCGGAGCGGATATTTCATTGATGAGTTTTATAAAATTTCAGAAATTATGGATTGGCTATGCCTGCGGGGGTAGCGTAATGAGTGCCGGCCTCAATATCCCCAGTCAGACCTCCAAGACAATACACAATATGATAAGAGATTCCGGCATCATCTTGAGTATAGGTATAGTCACTATTAGGACAGGCGGGGCTGCCATCATTTCTCGGGCTAGGATTATTGGGGAATTTGGTCATATAAACCGTGCTCCCGGACTGAATAGGACCACCTGGCGAGGCATTGTCCGCGATCGGATAGGCATTATTATCAGAATAATACATTTCTAAGGCCTGCATGACCTGTCTCATATCAGACACTCGTTTGGCATCTCTGGCCTTGGTTCTGGCGCCACCCAAAGAAACCATAGCAAAAGCAGCTAAAATACCAATAATGGCAATCACCACTAAAAGTTCAATCAAAGTAAAACCTTTTCTTTTCATAATAATATAATAAAAATTATAATTTTAAGGAAGTTCGACCTTTAACGTATAATATTATTATAATCTATATCTTAAAAAAGTAAAAGGAAGTTATCCACAGACGATTATTAACTCTTGCCAAATTCTTATTTTTTGGCTAATATATTTATATGAAGCATTTTGAAGTTAATTTGCTTGACAGCATTCAAAAGCAGCCTGAAATTGAGAGTCATTTTAAAGAAGAAAAAAAGAGAGGCCGCCCCTTTTTTTATTTTTCCTTAATTATTCTTTTAGCAGTCAGCTTGTTTTTCTTCAATACTGTTTCTGGCTCGAATGAAGTTTTTTTTAGTTTAGCTCGCTTGCCAATTATTAGAGAAATTACCTATTTAATCAATTTTTACAACCCATCGCTAAAGGGTGAGAAAGAAGACAGGATTAATATTTTAATTTTAGGAATTGGTGGTGAAAATCATCAAGGTCCTTATTTAGCAGACACTATTATTTTGGCTTCTTTAAAACCTACAACAAAAAAAATCGCTCTTTTATCCGTCCCCCGCGATTTATATGCGCCAATTAAAAATTTTGGTTGGCGAAAGATTAATGCGGCTAATGCTTTAGGGATGAGTAACTCAGGCGACGGCGCTAAATTAACCGCTGAGGTTGTTTCTGATGTTTTTGAATTGCCGGTTCATTATTATTTCAGGGTTGATTTTCAGCTTTTTAAAGAAATCATTGATACTCTGGGAGGAATTGAAATTGATGTTGAAAGAAGCTTTAAGGACTATCAATTTCCCGGACCAAATTTTAGTTATCGCGTTGTTTCTTTTGAGGCCGGACGGCAAACAATGAACGGAGAAAAAGCTTTGCAGTATGTTCGTTCTCGTCACGGAACCAATGGCGAAAGCAGTGATTTTGCCAGGTCAAGAAGACAGCAGAAAATAATTTTAGCCATTAAAGAAAAGTTGGTTAAAGAAGAAATCATCAAAAATCCAATAGAGCTTTTTAAGTTATATAATCTTTTAACGGCTAAGGTGGAAGCTAATCTTAAAATCGGCGAAATAGTTAAATTAGGAGAAATTTTTTTAGGAGTTAGTTCTGATGAAATTATCACCCAAACTTTGACCGCTGAAGCAAACGGGCTTTTGAAATCAGAAATCGGGATTGACGGCGCTTATTTACTTAAACCAAAAAACGGAAATTTTGAAGAATTAGCAAATTTAGCCCAGAATATTTTTAATTTATGACCATTTTAATCGTTGGCCTTGGCAATCCAGGGGAGAAATTCGAAAAAACTTGGCATAATTTAGGTAAAGAAACCTTGGAAAATCTTGCCAAAAATTCTAATTTTTCTTCTTTTAAAGAGAATAAAAAAAAGAAATTTTCTTTTAGTCAAAAAGAAGTTTTCGGTCAAAAGATAATTTTGGCCAAATCGTTGACTTATATGAATGAATCAGGCGAGGCGGTTAAAAATTTACTTTCTTTTTTAAAACTCAAGCCAAAAAATCTTTGGCTAATTCATGATGATTTAGATATCCCCCTTGGCAAACTTAAAATTTCAAAAAATCGTTCTTCAGCTGGACATAAAGGCGTGGAGTCAATTATCAATTATTTAGGAACAAAGAATTTTGTAAGATTTAGAGTTGGG
>CAZSLY010000014.1:2930-9394 GCA_964608045.1 uncultured Gammaproteobacteria bacterium
TTGGTTTCTGGTACCGAGGTTTTAAAAAAAAGTAGTCAAAAGAAGCTTAACCAAGCTATAAAATTAGCAACCGGAGCTTTAATTTTTGCCGTTCAAAATAACCTTGAAAAAGCAATGCAGCGGTTTAATTAAATTAAAATGAAAGAGCGAAGAATTTTAAAAATTAACGAGCTTTTAAAAAGAACTTTAAGCGAGATTATTGAAAAAGAAATTGGGAGAGAATCAGGGACGCTTCTTACTTTAACTCGCGCAGAAGTTTCTGATGACCTTAAGACAGCAAGGGTTTGGTTAAGTATTTTTCCTCCTTCAAAAGCAGTAGAAGTCTTGGGAAAAATTGAAAAGACAAAAAATACTATTGAAAAATCCCTTAATCAAAAGATATCTCTCCGCTTTTTTTTAAAGCTTAAATTCTTTATTGACAAATTCTAAAAATTTGCTAAAATAACAATGCTTCTCAGCGGTGAAACCGATAACCCTCCTTATTCGGGAAGTAGCCGTAAGTTAAGGTTGAGTTTGCTTGTCAAACGTAGGCCTTACGCTGAGAAGCATTTTTTGGTGTCGTTCTTACTCAGGAAGCAGGCAGAGTAATATTTGGTTTCTGATTATAAAAAGGCTTTACTGGGCCTTTTGGTTTTTCAAATCTTTTAAGTGATAAAATCCCTAAATTCCGCGCTTCTTCAAATTTAACTCCCTTTACTTTTATCTTTAAGAAATGAGCAAGAAAATTAACAGCAGTTAAGGTTTTTCTGATTTCCGTAAAAGAGCCAGGGCCATTAACTACAAAAATTCTCTTAATCTTAAGATTTTTAAGGTCCTGGTTGTGTTTTTTAAAAAATTTATCTAAACAAAAAAGTAATTCTTTTCTTCTTTGTTTGAAAAATTTAAAATAGTCAGAAACTATTTTTTGATTATCAATCAAAGAAAAAAAAATTTCATTCTGAACCAAGGTGTTGATAAAAAGTTTCCTACTCATAGAATAACAATTGGCTTTTTCCCGGTTTTGGAAGCAATGTAATCTTTTAAACTGGTTTCTATTCTTTTTTCAAAATCAGCTCTTCTTTTGTATTTTTGAAAGAGTTTCAAGGCCTTCTTTTCTATTTCTCTTCTTATCTTTTTTTCAAATTGCAAACCAAAAAATCTGATTTTAATTGAGTTTTTTCTTATTTTTAAAAAACAAACTCCCTCTTCAGCCATTTTTTTTCTTTCTTCAAACAGCTCTTTCCTTAAAAAAATAACTCTTTCCGCTTCCACTGCCGGACAAAGTTGGGCAAGTTTCTTTTGGGCCAGATGAGCGTTTTTGTTTTTATCTATTTCCAGAACATCGCCGTTACGGAGTATAAAAATATTTTCTTCTTTGATGCCCTGTTTTTTTGCTAAATCCCGGTGATAGGCCTGCATAAAATGTTCGCCATGAACCGGAATAAAAAACTTTGGCTTGACCAAAGCAATCATTTCTTCTAAATCAGTTTGGCTGGCATGACCTGAGCTGTGAATGCCCAGCCCTAAAATTGGCTCATAGACAAGCTCCGCGTTTTTGTCAATTAAATCATTCATTAATTCAGAAATAGCCAATTCATTGCCGGGAATAGCTGAAGAAGAAAAAATAACAGTATCCCCTTTCTTAATTTTAAAATCAAAAAATTCACCTTTGGCAATTTTTACCAGGGCTGATCTTTCTTCTCCCTGAGAACCAGTGGCTAAAACCAAAAGACGATGATCAGGATTTTTTTTCATCTCTTGATGTTCAATAAAGAGTCCTTTGGGAATTTTTAGATAGCCGAGTTCTGTGGCAATCTTAAGGTTTTTTTTCAAAGATAAACCGAAAACGACGATTTTTTTTTGTTCCTTTTTACAAATTTCAATTATTTGTTTAAGTCGGCTGATTAAAGTTGAAAAAGTAGTGAAGATAACACGCCCCTGAATTTTTTTAATCAGCAAAGAAAGAATTTCACCAACTTTTTTTTCAGAAATAGTTTTTCCAGGCGAATCAGCATTAGTGCTGTCTGACAGAAGAAGAAGGGTGTCATTTTTAGCATACTTTTTTATTTTCTCTTTCTCAGCCGGCAATTCTTCGTAAGGATCTTCATCAAATTTAAAATCACCAGTATGGATAACCTTGCCAACCGGTGTTTCAATTAAAAGACCTAAACTGTCAGGGATATTATGATTAACATGAAAAAATTTGACTTTGAAATTTCCTAAATGAAGAATGCTTTCTTTATCTACTTCTTTTATGGGAACGCCAATAATTTTTTTTTCTTCTAATCTTTCTTTAATCAAAGCCAGGGTCAGTTTACTGCCAAAAATTATTGGCTTGCCCAGATCCTCAATTAAATAACTAATACCGCCAATATGATCAAGATGCCCATGGGTCACAATTAAGGCCTTTATCTTTTTTTGATTACTTTTTAAATAAGAGATATCCGGCAGAAGATATTGAACTCCAGGATAATCAGGATTTGGAAATTCCAAGCCTAAATCAACCACTAAAATATCGTTTTTGTATTCAAAAACCAAACAATTCTTCCCTACTTCCTCAACCCCTCCCAAGGGAATAATTCGCAATTTATCAGGAAACATATTTATATTACTCCTCGCTGCTCCAACCAACAAAGAAAACAATTAGGCCTACTAAAATAATTGCCGGACCAAGCAAACCAAGAAAAACTTTAACAAAAGAAGACCACCACCAAGCAATCAGACCATAAAGACCGAAGGCAGCAATAAGAAGCCCTAAAACTAATAGAGTAAGTTTTTTAACCATAATCTAAGTTAAAGCTTAATTAGAATCGACCTTTTCTATCAAGAAATATAATATAATTTTAGAAGATTTATTTAATTTGGCAAGTCTTAACTTGCTATTTTTTAGCGAATTAATATAATTAAGTTATGGAAAAAATTCCGCCGACAATTCAATCTATTGAAGCCAAAGACCTTCATTGGATTAATGTTTCTCGGGTCACTTCTGAAGAAATGAACTGGCTAAAAGAAAAATTTCACTTTCATCAGCTGCATCTTGATGATTGTCTTTCTCCTTATCAGAGACCAAAACTTGATGTTCATCCAGATTATCTTTTTATGGTTTTGATTTTTCCGATTTACAAAAGAAAGACTAGAGAAATTGCTAGCTCAGAAGTAGATTTTTTTATCGGTTCTAACTTTTTAGTAACTGTCCATCGAAATGAGTTAGCGCCTTTAATAAATTTTTTCAATGCTTGCCAACTTTCCAAAACTAAGCAAGAAAAATATTTTACCGGCAATCCTTCGGCTGTTCTTTATGAACTCCTAAATCAACTTCTGTCTTCTTGCAAGCCGATTCTTGAATCTAATAGTTATTCAATTAATGATATCGAAGAAAGTATTTTTCGCGGTTATGAAAGAAGAATGGTCAGAGAAATTTTAATTGTTAAAAGAAACATTATCAATTTCAGAAAAATAATACAAGTCCACCGCTCAGTTCTGGCAAAATTAATTGAGAAAAGCGAACAATTTTTTTCTGCCGGACAACTCAAACTTTATTTTAAAGAATTGATAGAAACAACGAGTGATATTTGGGAAGCTTTAGATAACCTCCATCAATCAATCAACAGTATTGAGGCGACCAATAATTCTTTGATTAGCTTCAGGCTCAATGATATTATGAAGCTTTTAGCCATTGCTTCTGTTTGCTTCCTGCCCGTAACCCTGATTGCCTCTTTATACAATATGAGGGTTCCTAATTTGCCGCTTGAGCGATACCCCTTTGCCTTTTCCGTCCTTTTAATTTTAATGGGGATTCTGGTAGCCACTCTTTTTCTGATTTTTAGAAAGAAAAGATGGCTTTAGCTAAAAAATTTTCAATTATCAATTTTCAATTTTCAATCAATTGTCAATTTCCAAGAAGTTTAATGATTTCTTGAGCGAACTTCTTAGCGGACATTGGACCATTAGCCGTGACAATTTTACCATCAATAACCACATTTTCATTGCTGTATAAAGCGCCTGCTTCTTCTAAAGCTTTGATTTCTTCCTGATCAAGCGATGAGGACCAAACCGTCGCTTTTTTTCCTTTTAAAACTCCGGCTTTAGCCAGAATTTCCGGGGCAATACAAATCGCGGCCAAAACCTTGTTTTTTTCCACGGCTTCATTGGCAATTCGCCAGGCAGTTCTGTTTTCTAAATATTCTAAAGCTCCAGGACCGCCAATAAAAACAATCGCTTCATAATCATCAACCCTCAATTCTTCAATCGTTTTTTCAATCTTTACCATCTCTCCCATTTTTCCCTGAGCTTCACCCTTTTTTGAACTGAAGACCCCTGTCTTAATTCCTGCTTTTTCGAGAACCTCTCTCGTATCTCCATATTCTTTGTCCTGAAATCCTTCAAAAGCAATAATTAAAGCCGCTTGAGATGCTTTTTCTTCTTTTATTTTTTCATTCATAGGTTTTTCTCCTTTTTTAATTTTTAAAAAGAAAAAAGACAAAATTGCAAGAATGACAAGACCAACAATTAACCAAAAATAATTTTTTTTACGTTTGCCGACCATATTAATAAAATTTAAAATCAAAATTTATCAAAGAACTGTTATGATAATTTGTTTACTCCAATTTCAAGTCGTTCGCCGTCTTTTGTCTCCACAATCACTTTTTGTTTTAAAATCTGCCTTTCAACCACCTTTCCTTTTCTTTTACCAACCTTAATTTCTGTTCCAATCGCTGGCAAATTTTTTGTTAGTTCCTTGTAAACTTCTTCTTCAAAAGCAAGACAGCACTTCAGACGGCCGCAAACACCGCTCATTCTTTCAGGACCGCGAGAAAAAAGCTGTTGTTCTGATAAAAGACCAGTGGAAACCGGACCAATTTTTTTTAAAAATCTGCGGCAGCAAAGAATTTGTCCACAGGGACCGATATCACCTTTACTTTCTGCTTCATCTCTAACCCCAACCTGCAGCATTCTGACCGAGCGGTGAAAATAATGAGATAAATCTTTGACTAATTCCCGAAAATCAATCCGGGAGGGTGCGGTAAAAATCACGGTCACCCGGCTGCCGTCAAAAGAAAAAATAAGATTAATAACTTTTAAAGGCAGTTTTTTATTTTTAATTATTTTTTTTACCCCTTCAATCGCTTCTTCTTTATTTTGATTTCTTTTCTTGTATTTCTCTATGTCTTCAGTTGTTGTTTTTCTCAATATTTTTTTTATCTCTTCTTTTTCTGCTTCTTTTGAAAAACCAGCTGCTTCCATTTTAACAATTTCACCTAAATCAACGCCTAATTTTGTTCTGACAATAACTTTGTCTTTCAATTTTAAATCATCAAATTCGTTTTCTTCAACAAAAAATTCTTCTGGTTTATCCTCGGGGATAATTTGGATATAAAAGACTTTCATAAAGTGAAAAGAACAAATTCTTTAACTTCAATTTTCTCGCCGAATTTATTGACATAAGAAGCAATAAGTTCCTCAATCGTTAAATCTTCGTCTTTGATGAAGGGCTGCCGAAAAAGACAATTTTCGCTATAAAACTTCTGCAGTTTACCATCAACAATTTTTTCTTTAATTGGCTCTGGTTTCTTTTTATCTATTTCACTCAAATAAATTTCTTTTTCTTTTTCTATTATTTCCTGCGGGACACCTGAAGGAGCAATCCATTTTGGTTTTAAAGCCACAATTTGCATGGCTAAATCATGAGCTAATATTTTAAATTCTTCATTTTTAGCGACAAAATCAGTTTCGCAAAAAACTTTAACCAAACTCGCTTGTTTGCTGTCTGCATGAAGATAGACCCCGATTACTCCGGTTTTTGTTTCTCTTGCTTCTTTTTTACTCATTGCCCCCTCTCCTTTCTTTCTTAAAATTTCAATTGCTTTCTCTAAGTCACCCCTTGCCCCTTCAAGGGCTGTTTTACATTCTTTAATACTAATGCCTGTTTTTTCTCTTAATTGTTTGATAAGTTTAAGAGGGATCATAAATTTGTTTTTTAATTTGATAAAAGATTCCTAAAGGAATTTTGTTATTCCACTCTCTGATTTTTTCCAAAGCAAAATCAAAATTATCTTTTTGACGAAATTCATCAAGCCAATAAATTCTTTTCTGATAATAGTCTCTGGTATCATTCAAAGAAAGGCAGGGCTGCAAAATATCAATGAAAGAAAAACCTTGATGTTTAATTGCTTCTTTAATAATTTCTTGAGTTTTTCTGACTTCTAAAGCGTATGATCTGGCGACAAAAGTAGCGCCCGAGCTTAGCATTAAAAATAAAGGATTAAATGGCTCTTCTTCGCTTCCCTCTGGCGTTGACTTGCCTTTAAATCCTTTGGGGCTAGTTGGCGTAAATTGGCCAGTGGTTAAGGCAAAGGTTTGATTATTATGAACAATTAAGGTTAAATCAATGTTTCTTTTCGCCGCATGAATCAAATGTTCTATTCCCTCCGCATAAGCATCGCCATCGCCAGAAAAAGCAATGACTTTTAAATTCGGATTAGCAA
>CAZSLY010000015.1:0-8815 GCA_964608045.1 uncultured Gammaproteobacteria bacterium
TATCAACAAATATACAAATTGGTACGAATATACGAATAAAGAATAATCAACGAATATATAATCTATTTGTATATTTGTATTGATTCGTTATTCGTTGATAAATAACTTCTATTAACCATTTTCTATGCTCAAAAAATCTCGAGCGATAGCGGTTTTAATTGGCACCACAGTTGGCGCCGGAATTTTTGCCTTGCCCTATGCTTTTTCCAAAGTAGGATTTTTCATCGGTCTTCTTTATTTAATTGTTTTAGGTTTAGCGGTTTTGACGATTGAGATTTGTTATGCGGAAATTGTTTTAAGAACCAAAGGAGAGAAAGAAATGGCTGGCTATGTAAAAACCTATTCGGGAAGAACGGGAGAGATTCTAATCGCTCTTTCTCTAATTTTGGGAATTTATGCTGCTCTGACTGCTTATGTCATTGGTGTCGGTACTTATCTTGAAGCTTTCTTCGAGCCATTTCTTGGCGGCAATTTAATTTTTTGGGGTTTGGTTTTTTGGTTTTTCGGTTCACTTGTTTGTTATTTTGGTCTTGGCCTGATGAGTCGCTTTGAACTTTTTATGTCCGCCACTTTGATTGCGGTCGCTATTTTTATTTTTACTCTTTCTCTTCCTCATTTAAAAACAGAAAATCTTGTTGTCTCCAATTTTGTTTTTAATTTCAAAAATTTATTTTATCCTTTTGGCATTATTTTATTTGCTTTAGGCGGCGCTTCAGCGATTCCGACAATGAAAAGAATTTTAAAAAATGAAACTGCTTTTCTTAAAAAAGCAGTGATCATTGGTTTTGTTGTTCCGGTGGTTATTTATACTCTTTTTGCTTTTACTGTTTTAGGGGTTACTGGAGGAGAAACTTCAGAAGAGGGGATTATCGGTTTATCAAGTTTTTTAGGAAATAAAGTTTTGTTAATTGGCGGAGTTTTTGGCGCTTTGGCAATGAGCACTTCTTTTTTCGCTTTAAGCTTTGTCTTGAAAGAACTTTTGCGCAGGGATTATAAAATTAAAAATTTTTATGCCTGGGGTTTGACTGTTTTTATTCCTCTGCTTCTTTTTCTTTTAGGCGCTGGTTTTGCGAGAATTATCGGGTTTTCCGGCGCGGTCTTATCTGGCTTTCAGGGAATTATTTTAATAGAAACTTATTATCGAGCAAAACTAAAAGGTAATCGAGAGCCGGAATTTAAATTTAATTTACCTAAACCAGTTGCTTATTTGATTTATTTGATTTTTATTTTAGGTTTAATTCACCAGATTTGTTTCTTCTAAAATGGCGAATCTGTCTTGACTTTTAAATTTGATATGTTAAAATGTTAATATAGATAATTTATAATTAATACTTTAATTATGCGACAAAAAAATAAAAAATTTCTAATTATGGCAGGATTGTTTTTCGTAATAATAATTTTTATTGGAGGACCAAAGATCGTTTATGGCGCTGCCTCAACAGAAGATTTTGACCCTACAAACGTCACCGCTGTTTATGATAGTTCCTTAGATTGCGTTAAAGTTACCTGGCTCAATCCCAATGTTAATTATCTTAGTGGGGCTCACATCTTTCAATCAACTGGACCTGATTTCTTAGGTAAAGAAGTGAAATCTATGGCGTTAAGTCAAAATGATGCCAACCAGCCAGCTTCGGTTTGTGTTAAGACTTCAACTCGTAAAAGTTATTATGTAGTTCGTTTAGAAACGGTTGACGGGACTTATTCTACCAACTCCGATCAATACAAAGTGACCATTCCATTAGAAGAGTTTAATTATACGCCAAAAATTTATAAAGAAGACGAAGGGGCAGGTATTTATTATCCGGGAGATGGTGTAAAATTGAAGAACGGTTTAACTGTTTTTTGTAAAGATGGCAACATAGAAAAAGGAGAAGCTACTTTAGAAATAGTCGGCCCTGACGATACGATACTTTATACTTTGCCAGATTTCATTAAAAGAACATATGTCACTAAAGGAATGTGGCGTCCTCCTGAGAAAAGTCCTTATAATTTTCATATCTACACCACTATGCCTCGTAGTTATTCAAAAGACCCTACGGTCCCTTGTATTTATATGTTGCCCTACAGTTTAGCGAGCCCTGTAGATTCAAACTTTGTCTATCCTAAAAATACTTTGGTTAGAAAAATCGGAGAACCCACTGTTTACATTATTAAAAATGGAATTAAGAAGCCGGTTGCCACCCCAAAAATTTTTAATGAAAATAATTATCAATGGGACAAGGTAATAGAGGCGGATGAAAAAAATCTTCCTGATACAATTTCAAGAAGTTCCCCTATGCTTTACGAGGATGGCAAAATATTAAAAGATTCAAAAGGGAATATTTATTTTATAGAAAACGGAACAAAAAGACGAATAGCAGGGCCGAATACTTTGAAGAAGTTTGGTTTCAAAAAAATTATACTAGTAGAAGAAGAAATTATTTCTGCTTATCTAGAAGGAAGCATTTTAACTAGTTCGGATTCTTATCCAGATGGCGTTTTATTAAAATTATCTGACGGTTCTGCTGTTTATTATAAAGAAGAAGGAAAATTAAGACCGATATATTCTGATAAAGTTTTCAAGACGTACCATTTTAATTGGGACGAGATAATTAATGTTCCGCAACAAGAGTTAAATAAATATGTTAAAAGTTCTTTGCTTCTTTTTGGTTCAGGAACATTGATCAAGGCGATTGACAAACCTTCCGTTTATTTAATTGATGATAACGAAAAATTGAGGCCGATAGTTTCTGGTCAAGTTTTTGAACGCCTTCATTATAGATGGTCGGATATTTACGATGTTCCTTCTGAAGTAGTAGATCAATATGAAAAAGGCAAGGCGATAGAATAATTCAAATATTGTTGATATAACACCCTCTGGGCTTAAATTTCCAGAGGGCGTTTTTTATTTGCCTTGGTTTATTAAATAACGGTTGTCCTTTCCGCTCTGTGTCATTTAATAGGGTAAAAGTTATCCACAGGCGGAGGTTGTCAAGGGGAGAAAAAGGGGTATAATGTAAATGTTAGTGGAGAGTTGTGGATAAGTGTGGGGATAAGTTAAAATAAAAGTGGATAACCTTTTATATGTTTATTGGCGAATTTCATTATTTAATTGATGAAAAAAACCGCTTGGCTTTGCCAGTAAAATTTAGGTTGCAATTCAAAAAAGGAGTAGTGGTGACCAGGGGTGTGGATACCTGTCTTTTTGTTTATCCAAAAGCTGAATGGGAAATTCTGGCGCAAAAATTAGCCAAACTGCCCTTAAGCCAAGCTAAAAGCCGGGCTTTTTCCAGATTAATGTTAGCTGGCGCTATGGACGTTGAACTTGATGCCCAAGGAAGAATTACCCTGCCTGATTATCTTAAAAAATATGCTTCTTTAAATAAAAAAGTGGTTATTACTGGTTTATATAACCGCCTAGAAATCTGGGATGAAAATAAGTGGAAAGAGTATAAAGAAAGGTCAGAGAAGGAAAGTGAAAACATCGCTGAAACTCTAGGTGAATTAGGAATTTAATTTTAATAAAATGATAATCCAAAGAAAAAATTATTTAATTCTTAATTGTGTTTTACTTGTCTTTATTTTTATTGTTTTGGGACTTTATTTGTCTCAGGTGATTTTAAGCGCTAAATATAATTTTGAACTTCGCGAATCGACTAAGGAGTTAGAGCTTCTCCAAGCAGAAAATGATTATTTGAATAAAAAAATTATTGATGAAAATACCATTGCTAACCTTTTTGAAACTTCGGAAAAATTAGGTTTGGTTAAAATTTCAAACCCTGAATATATCCTGACTACCGGCGAAGTTTTTGTGGCTAAATAGTTTACCCTGTTAAATAATTTTACCCTATTAAATAATTTCACTGAAAGCGAAATTGCCGCGAAGCGGCATTTAAACAGGGTAAAATTAAGATTTGAACAACATAAGAGAGGATTAATTGAATCGACAAAAAATAGAAAACTGTTAAAATTGGTTTACTATGAAGCTTGTTTAAATCAACAAGATGCGACACATCGTGAAAAATATTTAAAAACATACCATGGTAAGATGTTTATCAAAAACAGACTCAAATCTTATTTAACAGGGTAAATTATGCTTAATGAAATGCGAACTAAATTTATTTTGGTTTGCATTTTTATCTTTTTAGCCCTGATTGTTTTAAAACTTTTTAAAATTCAGATTATTGACCATAAAACTTACAAGGAAGAAATTGAAAAAAGAATTCCTAAAGAAGGAAATTTAGGTTCAAGAAGAGGAGAAATTGTCTCAAGCGATGGTTTCCCTTTAGCAGCTAATTTAATAAGTTTTGATTTAATTGCTGTGCCAGCGCAGATAAAAAACGAAACTGAAACTGCGCTGAAGCTTGCTCCTTATTTAGGATTTAAAGAAGAAATTTTAAAACAAGAAATAATTGAAGAAACAGAAGAAACAAAAAAATTTAAAGACCTTGTCTTGCGAATAGGAGACAAAACTGATTTCTACGAACTTTTAGCAAAAAATCTGAGTTTAGAAGAGATGATAGCCATAAAAAATCTAAACTTAGCAGGAATTAATTTTGAGACAAAATATCAAAGATATTATCCAGAAAAAGATCTTTTTGCTCAGGTAATTGGTTTCTTTGGCTGGCGGGGTAGAGAAAGAAAAGGGCAGTATGGTTTAGAAGAATTTTTTGACAAAGAATTATCTCAGGGCGACTCTTTATTTTTGACTTTAAATCGCTCTTTACAGTTTTATACTGCTCAAAAATTAAAAGAAGCCCTAGAAAAATATGAGGCCGAAGCTGGGACCGTGCTTATTTCTGATTCTTTAACTGGTGAAATTTTAAGTTTGGTTAATTTGCCAAGCTTCAATCCAGATCAATACAGCGAGGTGACTGATTTTTCTTTGTTTAAAAACAAAGCAATTAGCGATGATTTTGAGCCAGGCTCTATTTTTAAAATTATTACGATGGCGGCTGCTTTAGAAGAGAAGAAAATCACGCCAGAGACAACCTATGTTGATGAGGGTGAAGTTAAAATTGGCTCCTATCTGATTAAAAATGCTGGCAATAGGGTTTATAATGAACAAACGATGACCGGGGTTTTAGAGAATTCAATTAATACTGGCGCTATTTTTGTCGCCAGAAAGATAGGAATAAAAACTTTTACTGATTATGTGAAAAAAATTGGTTTTGGAGAACCAACCGGCATTGAACTTCAAGCTGAAGCAGCCGGGGATATCTCTAATTTAAATAAGAAAAAAGAGATTTATTTAGCCACAGCTTCTTTTGGCCAGGGATTGACTATTACTCCTTTGCAAATGCTTCAGGCAGTTGGCGTGGTTTCCAGCCGGGGAGAGTTATTTAAACCCTATTTAGTTAAAGAAATCAAAAAACAAAATAACAAAATTATTGAAAAACAAGCAGAAGTAAAGGCGGAAATTTTAACTCAGGAAGCGGCAATTGATTTGACTAAAATGATGGTCGCAGTCACAGAATCGGGTTATGGAAAAAGAGCTCAAGTGCCTGGTTTTTATATCGCCGGAAAAACAGGAACAGCGCAAGTGCCGGAAAAAGGAGTTTATACAAAAAAAACTATCCATTCTTTTGTTGGGTTTTTACCTGCTTATCGGCCGCGATTTAATTTAGTGGTTAAACTTGATAATCCTAAAAAAGGAGAATACGCAGAATCAACCGCCGCGCCTTTATTTGCTGAATTAGCGAAATTTTTAGTGGAGACATATAATTTAGAACCAGAGAAAGAATAATTATGAAAAAAATAATTCAATTAATTTTAAAATTTTTAGCCAGAAGGGTGATTAAAAAATACAATCCTTTGGTAATTGGTATTACTGGCAGTGTGGGCAAAACTTCAACTAAAGAAGCGCTTTTTACGATTTTAAAAGAGAAGAAAAAAATTCGGGCTAGTCCCGAGAATTATAACAATGAAATTGGCTTGCCTTTGACAATTTTAGGTTTCAAGGTTCCAGAGAAAAAAATTGGCTGGCTTAAAATTTTCTGGCAATCCTTGTTTGATTTACCAGAAAAAGAAAAGTATCCAGAAATTTTGATTTTGGAAATGGCGGCTGATCGTCCAGGAGATATTTCTTATCTTTTAAAAATTGTTAAGCCGCAGATAGGGATTCTAACCGCCGTTTCAGCCGCTCATTTAGAATATTTCAAAAGTGTGGAAAATGTTTTTGAAGAAAAAAAGAAATTAATTGAAGCTGTGCCTTCTCAGGGTTGGGTGATTTTAAATAAAGACGATAAATTAAATGCCTCTTTAGAAAAAAAAGTAAAATCAAAAATTTTAACTTACGGCTTGCAAGAAGCGATGGTCGAGGCCTTAGAGATTTCTCTAGAGCAAGAATTTAAAAACGACCTTTTAGAAATTAAAGGTCTGTTTTTCAAGGTTAAATACGAGGGAAATCTGGTGCCTGTTTTTCTTAAAGAAGTTGTTTCTTTGTCCCAAGTTTATGCTGTTTTAGCTGCTTTAGCTGTTGGTCTTTCTTTAAATTTTAATCTTTTAGATTTAGTTAATTGTCTTTCCTCATATGAATCTCCAGCTCATCGGTTTAAATTGATTAAAGGAAAAAAGGAAACCTTGATTATTGACGACAGCTATAATTCTTCGCCAAAAGCAGTTGAAGAAGCTTTGAAAACTTTAGCCGAGATAAAAGTTCATAAAGAAGCGAGAAAATGGATTGTTTTAGGAGAAATGCTTGAACTTGGCAAAGAAAGCGAGAAACTGCATTACGAGCTTGGTAAAAAAATAGCTAAGGAAAAAATTGATTATCTTTTAACTTATGGCGAAAAAGCAAAAGCTTTCAGCAAAGGAGCTGTGGAAGAGGGGATGGTCTCTAAAAATATTTTTTCTTTTGAAAAGCAAGAAGAGTTAATCAATTTTTTGAAAGAAAACATTAAACGTGGTGATTTGATTTTCATTAAAGGCTCGCGAAAAATGAAAATGGAAAAAATAGTTGAGGCCTTAAAATAGAAAGTAGAAAGTAGAAAATAGGGCTACTAGAGGGTCGGATTCCTAGAGTGATTTTATTAGATAGGTGTTTTTTAATTTAAAACCTAATTTTCTATAGTATTCTCTTGTCCCGACGCCGGCAATAACAGCTATCTTTTTGAAATCTTGTTCTTTGGCGATTTTTTCTGCTTTCTTAATTAATTTTTTTCCTAATCCTTGATGCTGAATTGCCTTTTTATGTTGACCGATTGGAACCAAGGCGCCATAAGTATGGACTTCGCGGATTAAAGCCGCGTTTTTTAACTCAGGAAAAAATAAAGGATAAATTTTTTGCAGTCTCAATCTTAAAAAAGAAGCTAATCTGCCTGTCAGGCAGGCAGGTTTATTCTTTTTTTGACTTTCATAGGAAAGAAAAATTTCTTTTCCTTCACTTGCTTCATATTCAAGTTTAAGTAATTTTAAATTTTTTTGATTTTGGGCCGCATCTTTTATCTCCCGACAGCGGATGCATTGGCAAGCTAAACCATTTTTTTTCATTTCTTCAAGCACTTTTTCTCGGAGATTAGAAACCTTTGAACCAGCTAAAATTTTGGTGCTCGGAATATCGCGGATAACCCGATTAATTCTCACATAAGGAGGAACCATTAATTTTACTTTAGTAAGAAGAGAAATTAAAGTTTGATCAGAGTAGGGATAATATTTTTTTTCTTGCCAAAGTTTCAAAATTTTTGAGCCAGGGGCAACAACGCAAGGATAAAGTTTAAGCATATCTGGTCTAAATTTTTTATCAGCAAAAACTTTTTTAAAAATTGAAAGATCTTTTTTGAAAGAGGAAAAGGGGAGACCAAACATTAGATGATAGCAAACTTTAAAACCAGCCTCTTTCAAAAGAGAAGTTGCTTTTTCAATTTCTTTGAGGCCGTGACCGCGTTTATTTAATTTTAGAATGCGGTCATCAAGAATTTGGACGCCGATTTCTACCCTGGTCGCTCCAAGCTCCCGCATTTTAAAAATTTCAGCAGGAGTGATAAGGTCAGGCCTGGTCTCTAAAGTAATCCCGACAATTCGGTGTTTTGTTTTCTCATTTTTTCTTTGCTGTTGAGCAAGTTTTTTTTTCCCGCCTAAGTTTTGTTTTGCAAAATTTAGGCGGGTATCATTAGCTCCCCTGAAGCATTCTTTTATAAACCAGTATTGATAATTTTCTGGTAAAGCTGACCAGGAGCCGCCAATCACAATCAGTTCAATTTTATCAGTTGGATGGCCAATCTTTTCTAAAGTTTCTATTCTTTTTTTAACCTGGAGATAAGGATTAAATTTTAGACGTTTAGCTCTTTCAACCGCTGGTTCGCCTGAGAGATAGCTTTTAGGTAAAGATTTTTCCGAAGGACAAAAAAGGCATTTGCCGGGACAAGGAAAAAATTTGGTTAGAACAGAAACCACTGCCACGCCAGAAAGAGTTCTAACCGGCCGCTTAATGAGTTTTTCTAAAAATTGATTTTTCTTCCTGCCTACCGGCAGGCAAGGACTTTTAAACAATTTTCGATAGGTTTCAAGGATTAAAACATTATCAGGCTGAGAAATCCCAAATTCATGGCATTTTTTTTGTTTCAATTTCAAAAAATCCTCGCGACTCTTTATTTTTTGTTGAGCGAGGAATTTAACTAATTCAATAATTTTCTTATTTTCTTTTGTCATCGTTTGTAATCGGTTTTTATTGAAAATTGAAAATTGAAAATTGAAAATTATTTTGCCTGGGTTAAGTCAATAAGCCGAATTCTGTATTAACGACTATTTCTCTGGGACAAGGATTACTCCTTGGCTCAAGCGACCATTAAACTGGTCTTGCACTTAAGTAAGGATTTAGCCGTTTCATCGTAGCCTT
>CAZSLY010000016.1:0-8785 GCA_964608045.1 uncultured Gammaproteobacteria bacterium
GGCAAGGGTGTAGCCGTGTCAGGGAATCTAAATGGTATTGATCTTTTATCGCCGCCCTGATAAACAATGGTGTTGCCAGAAAGAGCAAATCCGCCTTCATAAGAGCCGAAGGTGGAGGTACTGTTTGATTTAAGAACAAAATTAATCTTATCATCAGAATTGGCCATATCCATCACAATGTAGCGATTTTGGTCAGAAAAATAAGTAGTGCTAGTTGCGTCACCAACCACAATTGGACTTTTCACTTTTATATAATCTCCCTCGGCTTCAACCACGCCGATATTCCTTAAGCCAGCACCGTAAGTAGTATCATTGCTATAAGTAACAATATCATTAAAGGTTACCGGGCTACTTTCACTGCCGCCGGTAAAAGATAACTTGGTGCCGTAGCGATAAAAATCCATATTCAAAAGACCGGTCTTAGAAACACCCACAGTATTATAAGCTCTTACCGCCACCCCAAGCACGGCACTCAAATTTAAAGTGCTGCTAGCAGTGCTTGGTTGAGTCATATAAACTTTAAAATGATTCCAGCCGGCTTTTAAATTTTGCTGGCATTCGGTTTGAGAATTACAAATATTCCATTCTGACCAATTGCCAGTGGTGGCAGGCGGATCAGCAGTGCCGGAAAAATTTTGGTCAGCCAAACGCAATTTAAAATAAGTAAAGCCATCGCGGATTTTGGTACTGCCAATTGCCCAAGAAAACCAAAATTGTTTGTTAGTCAAATCCATTGCAGAATAATTTTTATAATAAGCAGCAGCAGTATTGGCAGTAATATAAAGATCATAACTTTGAGTTCCTTCAACTCTAATATCGACGTCGTTAGCCTTTACAGTTCCTCCGATTGCTGTCCAGCTGCCGGGATAGGTCGCATCGCAGGAATCAATGGTGGTAAAGTCGTCAGAAAAAGTTCCAGTTGCTGAAGCTGGCAAAAAAATTCTGAAGACAAAAAACAAAGCGATTAAAGTGAAAAAGCCAGTCAGACTCAAAAATACAAAATTCTCTTTGCGAAAGATTTTTTTCTTTGTTTTAATAAATGACAAAATTGCAGAAAAAACTTTTTCTCTGCTGCTATTCTTTTTTATTTCTTTTGACTTTTCCTGAATCATAAATTTTTTAATTTATTGAGCTTTGATTTCATTCATAAGGACTTCGTCACACTTTGACCAGACTTTTTCTGCTACCTCTTTGCCTTGCTGAAGTTCTATAAACTCAGCCTTTGTCATACAAGCATTAATTAGTCGTTTGTATAAAAGAGCATTAAAAACCTCGGTTTTTTGAGCTTCTTTGTAAAATTCCAGCGCCTTATCCAAGTCTCCTTCCCTTAAAGCTAAAATAACCGGAATAATTCTTTGGCGGAATAATAAATAATTTTTTAATTTTTCCTTATCCTCAAAATTTAACCCTTTAAAAATTTTGAGATAATTTTCATTGTTATTTGAGTATAATTTTGAAAAAACTTCTTCCCGCAACTTCAAAATAGTTTCAGAAGATCTTTCATCTACTAATTGATAAACTGTTTTGGGAGCTGAAAATTCGAGAAACGGCCTATTGTCGGAATGTACTTCAGAATCGCTGGTCATTTTTTCAATTTCTCTATTAGTAGCAACGAAAAATGATAAAAACTCATAGGGATCATTAATAGAAATACGAGTTAGCTCCTCTTGAATTTTTTTATTTTGAAGCTTTCTTTCAGCTTCTTTAAAATCCAAAATTGTTTCATCATTTAATGTTCCAACCAAAAACAAATCCGTATCATTGACGTTGCTAAAAATATAAGTGTTGGGAAAAACTTCGCTGAAGGTTTTTAAAACTGTTTTTAAATCTTCCACCCGCAAACCATAAAGCTGAACCCATTGAAACATTAAACCATTTTCTTTCAGGTGTTTTTTTGCTAGCTCATAATATTCCTTGGTAAAAAGAAGGGCATTGCCAGAAACCCAAATGTTAGACGGCTGGGAAGAGATAACGTCGTATTTTTTATCAGTTAAATAAAGATAATTTCGGCCGTCGGCTAAAACTATTTTTGCTTTAGAATTGTTTAAGGCATCGTGATTATCGTCTTTGAAATATTGAGCCGCCTCAACAACTGCTGGATCTATTTCAACCATTTCAATCTTTTCTGTTTCATCAAATTGAGTGACTGCTCCCAAAGAAATTCCCGAGCCCAAACCAATCATTAATACATCTTTCGGATTTTGATGAAGAATTAAAGGAAGAGCGCCGGTTAAAACTTCATGTTCTAAATCGCCCCCACTATTTGAAGCATCGGTTTTTCCATTAATTCTTAAAAAAATATCATTCCCTCTTTTTATCACCGCTATCTGAGAAAGTCCTTCTTTATAAAAGAGAAGTTGATCGCTAAGCATACCCTTCTGAAGAAATTCTTGCCAGTTTTGGCCAATTCTTTCTTTAAAACTTAAATATTCCGGAGCATAAATAAATACGCCGGATGATAAAATTTGTTTGGCCCAAGAAGGAGAAAGTATTGCAAAAATATTCCAAAAAATCAAAAAACCAACTATGATTATTTTTATTGGCTTATCTACTAAATTTTCTCTCAAAATAAAGAATACCCCCAAGATAAAATAAACTGTCATAATGAAAAGTAGATTTTTTTGAAATCCAAAGATAGGTAAAAACAAAAATCCAACCATCAAACTTCCCAAAACGCCACCAAGGGTATTCACAAAATAAAGTTTTCCTACTCCTTCTCCTAATTTTTTCAAATTCGGACCTGCCATTTTTATTCCAAAAGGGAAAATTATACCCATTAAAAATGTCGCCGGAAAAATTATACAGAAAGTTAAAACCAATTGAGTGAAAAATATAATATAAAAAACTTGCGCTCCGCTAAAAATTGCCGATGTTCCAAAAGTTTGAAAAATATTTAGATACCAAAATGGGAGCTGTTCAAAAAACTTAATTGTCAAAAAAAGCCAAAAACCAATTAATCCTAAAAATATTCCGAAATAGGCGGTTGCTTTCTGTAAGCGGTCAATAAATAATGAGGCCACCCAACTACCGAGAGCAATTCCAAGCAAAAAGGTGATGAGAATGAGGGAAAAAGCATAAGTGGAACTGCCAACGAAAAGAATTAAGGTTTTGGTATATAAAACTTCCAAGGCAAGGGCGAGAAAGCCGGTGATAAAAAGAACATAAAGAAAGATAGGGTTCTGAATTCCTTTGAGGTTAGGAGGTTCGACCTCCTCGTCGGGAGGTCGAACCTCTCCAAATTGCGAAAATGGCTTAAGCGCCGCAAATAGCCCTCCGGCAACCAGTAAATTCAAAATAGAAGCTGAAATGATGGTGGCATTGTTTCCAAAAGCTGGAATCAACCAAAAGCCGGCCAAAGCAGCTCCTAGAACACTGCCGAAAGTGTTGATGGAATAAAGTAAAGAAACTTTTTTACCAAGAACTTCGCTTTGCTGAATGAAGATTTTACTAATCACCGGAAAACTCCCGCCAATCAAAATTGCTGGAAAGATTAAAAACAAAAACGATAAAATAAAAGCAAAGAAATTAAAACCAGAGAAATTTAAAGAATAAACTGAATTTATTGCCAAAATGATTTTGTTCAAAACGGGAAAAAGAAAAGGAAATGAAACACCATAAATTCCGGTCAGCAAAAATGAGAGCAGATAGATTCGTCCTGCCATTTTTTGGAATTTATCAACCAACCTTCCAATAAAAATACTGCCGATGGCTAATCCTGAAAAATAAACAGCCAAAACTGTGGCTATTGCCGGAGCAGTTAAACCAAAAAGTAAAACCAGTTGCTTGGCAAAAACAACCTGAAAAATCAAGGCAGTCAAACCAAAGAACCCGAAGGACAAAATTAAAACGCTGGTCATTCTGCGTGATTTAAAAATTGATTTTATTTTTTTGATGACCATGTTTTTAAGCAAGATAGGATTTTTATTTTTGAGTTTCATGCTTTCCGTTTAGATTAAAAAATTTAGAGAAACAGCCAAGAGTGATGTGCTTCTAATTCCTAAAACCGGAATTAATAAAAATCCGGCAGAAAGACTTCCGAGCATGCTTCCCAAAGAATTAAAAGAATACAATCTTCCGGAATCTCTTCCTATGAAACTTAATTCGGCATAAGCTTTGTGAATTACCGGCCAAGTTGCACCGAATAAAGTAGCCGGGAAAATTAAAATTATAAAAATCAGTCCGAATTGAAAAAACTGAAATCCGGGAGCCCCCAATAAAAAAAGATAAATTGAAGGCAATATTTTAAACAAAGAAAAAATTATCAAACCATACAATCCAATACCGAATTCCAATCCGGCAAACAATAAAACCGGGTTCTTCGTACGGTCGGCAATATTTCTGAAAAGAAATGCTCCTAAAACAAAACCCGCCATAAAAGTAGTCAGCATGGCGGAAACCGCGTAAATGGTTGAACCGAAAATAAGCTGGAGCGGCCTTATCCAAGCTACTTCGTAAATAAAACGCGTTAATCCGCTTAAGAAAAAGGCGGATATCAAAAGCATCCTTAACGAGTCTTTATTTAAGATTTTGTTCCCTCCCATTTTTTAAAAACTCTTAGGCGCTTAAACGAACCTATTTTTTACAAACGTCGTTTGCCCAGCGGCCGCCTCTTTCAGAGCATTCTTCCTTTTTCTTTTCAATGACCCATTTTTCAAAACCGGCGGTTACCAAGCGATAGGCCGCGTCCTTATCTGAAAGACCGATTGTCTCACAATCTTCTCCTTGAAAGGCGCAATTACAGTAATGTACATCAAGTGCCTTTCCGCAATAATCTTGGCTAATATCGTAATTGGTAGTTAATGGAACAATAGTTTCTTTTTTAATTCCTTTGCCAGTGAACAAAAAGTAAAATATTGCCACTGCCAACACAACAATGATTACTACACCAATAATAATGATTTTTTTCTTCATATTTTTTAACAAATTATCTTTCGACCTTGAAAGCGATTTTTTCTTTTGTTGAAGCGATGGCAAAAATCAACTGAACCTCTTTTCCTCCCTCATCCAGATTAGAGAAGAAAATATATCCTTCCTGGATAATTCTTGGATAAATATTCATATTTCTACCAAACTCTCTCAGGTCGGGAATATATGATGAAACCCCGGGATCCAGATTATATTTATTGCCGCGATCATCGATTAAGCCAATCAGTAAGTTTTCAGTTTGATCATTAGAGGGATTAAAAACTTTTATCTGAACAGCAAGATAGCTTTTAGTGATCCTTTGATAGTTTTCATCTAAGTCAAGCGACAGGTAAGACGATTCCTTTGCGTTATAGACAGTAATCTCCAGTGAACCTAATCTCGCAATTTGACCCATTTCAAAAACAACGGTTGGCTTGCCCTTGAAAAGAATGTCTTCTTCGGTAACTTGGGTTTCCTTTTTCGCCAGCTTGCCAGTCGTAAGCCTCCAAATTAATCCACCCACCACTGAGCTTAAAATTAAAATCAATATCATCAAAACAATTATTCTTGTTTTCGGATTTGTTTTCTGAAGTAATGTTATAGGATTCATGCTTTTTTATTTTTATTAATTATTAATTGTTTTCGACTTTTGCTTTTGACCTTTACAAAAAAGGGAAGTAGTTTATTTCTACCTTTTTTATATTATTGTAACATAATAATATCTATACCTCAACCAAAACCGCCTTTCTCTAAAACTAAAATTTTTTCTTACGATGGCTCTTTAATTATTCTAACACAAAAATAGCTGTCAAGTTTGTGGATAACTCTAAATATAGAAGCTGAATCTCCTGCCGTTTCTCTTAACCATACAGGATAGGCTTCCTTACCCCAATCTCCTCACAGACTTCAAAAAAAACGAGCTTAACCCGAGTATTTCTCCTGTGTACGCTCTTGGAAAATGCACAATATAAATATCTTCTGCCGCTAATAGAGATCACGGGGGTTGACAAGTCTTTTTGATAAAGTAAAATAAAGTAATAAAGTTTATTAATGTTTTATAACAATAAGATTAATAAACCTTAATAATATGCCATTACAGCATATAAATATACCTCCAGGAAAAAGATATCTTACAATTAAAGAAGCAGCTAAAATATTAGGGATTACTGCTTTAACTCTCCGAAATTGGGATAAATCCGGTAAATTAAAAGCGCTCCGTAATCCCCTTAACAATTACCGAATTTACAAACCAGAAGATATTGAGCTTTTTTTGCGAAAGATTGAATCAAAAGACAAAGTGCATCTAGGTTAAAAAATTCAGCAAACTAAAAAACCACTTTATTTTTATTGGTGGTTTTTTTAATTTTTATTCAACCAGAAAAAGCTTTGTGTCCTATTTAGCATGAAGTTTTGTCGGTGTTTCCAGTTTTACTTGAATGTATTGGGTTTCAATAACGGAAGTCAGACCTCCGCTTTTATTTTACCATAAAAACATAAACGCAGATGCTATCTGCGTTTATGTTTCTTGTCAGTTGCTCAATTATTTTAGTCGATAATTTCGTAACCTCTGTTTTCAATATCAGTTGTTCGATTATCCTAATGGATAATCTCTCAACCTCTATCTTTGATATCGGTTGTGCGATTATTTAAACAAATAATCTTTCACCTGATATTTCGTAAACTCAATATCAGTTGCTTGAAGTTGTCCCGAAGCCAACCTTTAAGATACATTGGCCAACACCTTAAAATTAAAAAGAGAATTCTCGCTTTTCAATTTCAGTCGACACTATTTTTCTAATTTAAAAAAATTAGAAATGTAGTGATCCATGGACAGCTTCCGCTACCCATGCCTTGTTACGACTTCATTCTTGTTACCGACCTTAGCTTAGGCCCTCTTGCGAGGGATTTCGACTACTGCCGGCTCCCCTAATGTGACGGGCGAATGTTCTCTGGAAACTCAGAGTTGACGTTCCCACCGTACGTGCGGATTTCCCGCATACGGCGAGCTCTAATGCATTTTTTGTTTTAATTTGTATATTTTTCTTAATCCTAATTCGGTCAAATGTTCTCCTTTCTTCATTCTTTTCATTATGTCACAGAAAATTTCGAAGTCCTTTCTTTTTGAAGCTAATTTCAGCTGATTCTTTTTAAAGAAAGGAATAATGATTCTTTCTAAATCCTTACGATTAGCAACTTCATAACGATAACAATCTTGATGATTCTTCCGTCTATCTCGCTGAAAATATACATTGCCACAACCAAAGAATTTTTTCAGCTCATAAAGAATGTCTTTATCTTTCTCTACAAGCTTTAAATAAAATCTCGGTTCAGCTTTAACTCTTCTTATAACATTCTTCTTTAAATCAGGATTTCGAACATATACAGTAAAGCTTCCTTCTCCGTCTACTAAACCAACGATGTAATTAAGATTCAACATTGCATTAGAGAGGATCCTTCCCGAAGCACATAAGTTTTTATGTGCTCGGTACTATGATCCAGCTGACTTCTGACGCGGCGTCAGTTTCATTTTACCACGTCAGATCTCCCCGGGTCAACATATAAACTATTCCTGACATCCCAAATCAAGTTTAATAAAATAACCTTCTCCATGCTCACCACCCTGTCATGGATCGGTCAACTTTTTGTAATTTGGGCTACCATTTGTTTTCAGATCCTTCACCATTTTGATCACTCAAAATGGCTATCTTTCAACTACGTTCCGTTCTGATAACGGAAGAGAAGATTTAAACTTCTTAGTTTATATGCCTGCCGGGCGCGTTTATCTGTGAGTACAAGATTCAGAAACATATTCATCGCGCCGTGGCTGATACGCGATTACTAGCGATTCCGGCTTCATGAGGTCGAATTGCAGACCTCAATCCGAACTGAGAGACCGTTTGATGAGATTAGCTCCGACTTGCGCCTTTGCAACTCATTGTCGGTCCCATTGTACCACGTGTGCAGCCCAGGGCATCAAAGGGTCGTGCTGATTTGGCGTCATCCCCACCTTCCTCCCAGTTATCCCGGGCAGTTTTCCGCGACACTTATAACGCGGAATAGGGGTTGCGCATGTTAACCCATTTAAGGGAGCGCCTCAAGGTACATGCTGACGACCATATTCCTCCATAATTACTTATGGTATGGACTATACCATTTTCCGTATTAAAACGGAACCAGCGTGTAATGGAAGTTTTGCTCCCATTAAACTCTCTTAACCTTTGCGAGAGTTAAGTCTCTACGGGGTACGAGTACTAATTTTTGCAACTTTACTGAATAAGGTAAAATACTTTCTAAAAATTTATTTGCTTCGTAACGAGAAGTATATAAACAGAAGGTTTTTGCTGACCGATAGTAATAGATTTTTGTGTTGTTAATACCAATTCTTTTAAGAAACTCTTTATCTTCTTTAGCCTCATTTTTCCTTCCGTAAACAATCCGGCAATCATTTCGTAAGTTTTTATCAATTGACCCATCGCCATCGAAACGCCCAGCAATATATGCTTGGATAACTTTGGTTTCCTTTAAATTTTTCAAGTTCTTTTTGGCGGTTCTAAATTCTCTCAACAATGGTCGGCTATTTACGAATAAATGATTACCGGTAAATTTAATTCTCTCTTCTGGGAAATGTATCTTTAAAAACTTTCTAAATCTGCTAATTAAATCAGGATCTGTATTACTTAATCCAATTGAACTTGACCACCAATAACTATCAGCACACCAAAAACCAAGAATATAAGCATCTTTCTCGTTTGAAAAGAAGTTACAAAAATTAGTACTCGTACTTCCCACGGTATTACCCATTCTTTAATTATATCACTAAAGAATTAGGGGTTCACCGTTATGAGCTGGTTTTGCCTTCGACAAGATCAGGCAATCCTGA
>CAZSLY010000017.1:0-8719 GCA_964608045.1 uncultured Gammaproteobacteria bacterium
AAAAATTGAAAAAGAAAACAACTTTTTAACCGCCACCGTCTTGTTTGATATCTAAGAATTTTTATGATTGAAAAAAAAGATTTTAAAAAGATCAACAACTATCTCTGGGAAATCCCGCAATCATTCCGCTCTGATATGAGAGTGCCGGCGAGGTTTTACGCTTCAGAAAAAATGTTAGATCAGATTTTAAAAGATAAGTCTTTAGAGCAATTGGTGAATCTGGCTACCTTGCCAGGAATTGTAAAATATGGATTGGCAATGCCTGATATTCACGAGGGTTATGCCAGTCCAATTGGCGGGGTGGCAGCGATAAAAACAACTGACGGCATAATTTCACCCGGAACTTGTGGGTATGACATTAATTGCCTTCATCCTGATTCTTTAATTAGCGCTAATTTTGGCTCCTATTTATCTATCAAAGATTTAAGAAAATATTTAGATAATCCTCATTTTAAACTTTTTTTATTAGATAAAAAAACAAAACAGTTGGCTCAATCTGAACCTATTAATTTCCTTTTTAGAAAAGAGAAACAATTTCTTTATACAATCGAAACTAAATCAGGTTTTGTCATAAAAGCCACTGGCGACCACCCTTTTTATACTTTAAAAGGAATGATGAGGGTCGAAGAATTAAAAACGGATGATTCAATGGTAGTTTATCCATTTAAAGGCTTTCCTTATACAGAGCCAAGCAATTTAGAATTGGTTAACGAAGAAAAAATTTTAAAAGCATTAAGAAAATTTGATCTGCCCAATAAAGGAAACCGCCATCCTCAAATTATTAAATGGTTTAGAGAAAAAGATTTTATAGATTTGAATATTAATTCTCGACAAACTCCTTACTTGATTAAAATTATTGGATATCTGTTTGGCGATGGAACGTTAAATTTTCTTGGCAAAAGGAAAAGCGGTGTAGCAAGTTTTTACGGGAAGTTGGAAGATTTAAGACAAATTAAAAATGATTTAGAAAAAATTAATATTAATTCCACTCTTTCAAGCCGTAAGCGAGCGCATAAATTAACAAATCATTACCAAAAAACTTATGAATTTTCAGTTGTTGAACATTGTTTACGCGTAAGCTCAACTGCTTTTGTAATTTTACTTTATCTTTTGGGGGCTCCTTTGGGTAATAAAACTTTTTCCGAGTTTAGGGCGCCTAGCTGGCTCCGGGAAGCTCCTTTATGGCAGAAACGTTTATTCTTAGCTGTTTTTTTTGGAGCTGAAATGACGAAACCAGCCACTTTAAATAAATACAATTTTTATGCTCCTACCTTGAATATCAATAAAGCCGTACCATTAAAGAAAAATGGCATTGAGTTCCTTAACGAAATAAGGAAATTATTAAAAGAATTAGGCGTTCCATCTGGTGAAGTAACTGAAGTAGCGGGATTGGCCAATAAAGAAAAAACAGTTGGTTTGAGATTTCGGGTTGAGAGTTCATCTAAAAGACTTATTAAATTTTTTGAAACTATTGGCTTTGAATATCATCAGGAAAAACAAAGATTAAGTTGTTTGGCGGTTGCTTATCTTAAACAAAAAGAAAAAATAGTTTTTCGTCGTCAGCAAGCAAGAGAATTAGTTAGAACTCTTTATAAACAAGGGATCTCTGCTAAAACCTTAGTGAAAACTTACAGTGATAATTTTGTCGGAGAGAGCTTTATAGAACATTCAATTTGGTCGGAGCGTGGTGAACCGAGAATTGCTTTTGATTTTCCTTCTTTTGAAGAATTTGTTAAAAATCACGCTTACGGTCTTGAGGGTTTAGTTGTTGAAAAAATTGAAAGCCTAGATAAAGAGAATTATCAAGGACTGGTTTATGATTTGACCATTAATGACGAAAATCATAATTTTATCGCGGATAATTTTGTTGTTTCAAATTGTGGTGTCAGATTGTTGGAATCAGAATATACCAACGCCGAGATTAGACCTCATTTAGAAAATTTAGCCCTTGAAATTCAAAGGCAAATTCCTTCTGGTTTAGGCAGGGGGAGACAGATTAAATTAAACCTTGAGCAAATTGATAAAATTTTAGAGGGAGGGGCGAAGAGATTGGTTGAACAGGGCTACGGGGAAAAAGAAGATATTGAGAATTGTGAAGCAGAAGGAAAACTTTCCTGGGCTGAAGCAGGGACAGTTTCTGAACACGCTAAAAATAGAGGAAGAGACCAGGTTGGGACTCTCGGGTCGGGCAATCATTTCATAGAAGTGCAAAAAGTAGCGGAAATTTTAAATGAAGAAATTGCTTGTTCTTTTGGTTTATTCAAAGATCAAATAGTGGTGATGATTCATACCGGGAGTCGGGGTCTTGGTCATCAAGTCTGCACTGATTATTTACGAGAGTTCATTCCTTTAATGTTGAATAAATACAAAATTAAAGTTCCGGATCGTGAATTTGCCTGCGTGCCTTTTAATTCGCCTGAAGGACAAAAATATTTTAAAGCCATGGCTGCGGCTGCCAATTACGCTTGGGCTAATCGGCAGATGATCGCTCATTCTTTAAGAAAGGTCTGGAAAAATGTTTTAGGAGAAAAATCTTCTTTAATCCCTGTTTATGATGTGGCGCATAATATTATTAAAAAAGAGAAATATACTATTGAGGGAAAAGAAATTGAATTGATCGTTCACCGCAAAGGAGCGACCAGGGCTTTTCCGCCAGGACATCCGGAGATTCCTGAGAAATACAGAAAGACCGGTCAACCAGTTTTGATTCCCGGTTCAATGGGCACAGCTTCTTATATTTTATCCGGGACAGAAAAAGGAGAGGAGAGTTTTTTTTCGGTCTGTCACGGAAGCGGACGAACGATGTCGCGCCATGAAGCGCTAAGGAGAACTTCAGGTTCTGAGGTGATTAATGAATTAAAATCAAAAGGAATTATTATTAAATGCCAATCGTTTCGCGGGATTGCTGAGGAAGCGCCTTTAGCTTACAAAAATGTGGATGAAGTGGTTGAAGTTGTCTCTCAAGCTGGTTTAGCAAAAAAAGTAGCTCGCTTAACACCTTTAGCTGTAATTAAAGGAGAATGATTTAACAGTTGACTTGACATCTATTTTTGTATTAGTATAATTTTAAAGATAATAAGTTTTTATATTTTATATTTTGTTTATGCCAGAAGAAAAACAAATTGGAAAAGTGGCTCACTATTTTGGCAAAATTGGCGTGGCGGTCATAAACTTGACTGATAATTTGAAGGTTGGTGAAACTATTAAAATTGCTGACGGAGGACGAGATTTTACACAGGTGATAGAATCAATGCAGATTGAACATCAGAATATCAGCAAAGCAAAGGCCGGCGACGATGTTGGCTTAAAAGTGGTTCAGCCAGTCAAAGAAGGCGATAAGGTTTACAAGGTGGAAGAGTAGAAGAATTTAAATAGAAAGTTTTAAGTTTTGGCTCCTAAAAGCGAGAAACTTTTGTTATTATGGAAAAGAAAAAAGAAGAGCTAAAAATTTTGGTTTCCAGGGATAAATGGTTGATTCTCGGTCTTTTAATTATTCTTTTTAATCCAATGCCAGCTGGTTTGATTTTTAGTCTTGGTTTATGTTCAATTAAAGAAACTAAAAAAGAGGGAAGATGGTTTTTAATTCTTTCTTTGTTTTGGGCAGCGATTTCTTTTGTTTTTCTTTTAAGATATTTAGAGTAAAAAGGTCAAGTTATATAAATTTTAATTATTAAAATTATGGCACAGGTTAAAATTCAACCTTTAGCCGACAAAATTCTTGTTAAACCTCTGGAAGAAAAAGAAGTGACAGAAACAGGCATTGTCCTGCCGCAAATTGCTAAAGAAAAACCGGAAAAAGGAGAAGTGGTTGCTGTTGGTCCGGGCAAACTCCTGGAAAACGGCCAACGCGCTTCTTTAGGAGTTGAGGTCGGTCAAAAAGTTATCTTTAAAAAATACAGTCCTGATGAGGTAAAGATTGGCGAAGAAGAATATCTGATTATTTCTGAGGAAGACATACTCGCAATTCTTAAATAAATTTAAGAATTGCTAAAATTTCTAATTTTTATTTTTTTAACTTTTTAATTTTTTAAACCTATGGCTAAACAAATTGTCTACAAAGAAAAGGCGCGCGCTGCCTTAAAGCGCGGAGTTGATAAACTGGCAGAAGCAGTTAAGGTGACTTTAGGACCAAAAGGCCGTCATGTTGCTTTGGATAAAGGATTTGGTTCGCCAACCATTACCTCGGATGGCGTGACCGTGGCCAAAGAGATTGACCTTAAAGACAAAAATGAAAATTTAGGTGCGCAGCTTATTAAAGAGGTAGCGCAGAAAACCAATGATTCAGCTGGTGATGGGACAACAACGGCTGTGGTTTTGGCTCAGGCAATTATTAATGAAGGTTTGAGAAATGTAGCGGCTGGTGCGAATCCGATTTTTCTTAAGAAAGGAATTGAAAAAGGAGTAGAAGCAGTGGTTAAAAATCTTAAAGAAAAACTCTCTCATAAAATTTCTTCCAAAGAAGAAATTGCTCAGGTGGCAACTATTGCCAGCGCTGACCAAGAAATTGGTGGTATGGTTGCTCAGGCAATGGACAAGGTTGGTAAAGACGGCGTCATCACAGTTGAAGAGTCGCAGTCATTTGGCATTGAACTAGAACTGGCAGAAGGAATGCAGTTTGACCAAGGCTATATTTCTCCTTATATGGTGACCAATTCTGAGCGAATGGAGGCAGAGTATAAAGAGCCGCTGATTTTACTGACTGATAAAAAAATCGCGGCTTTAAACGAGATTTTACCTCTGCTGGAAAAAATTGCTCGGAGCGGAAAAAAAGAATTAGTCATTATTGCTGATGAAGTTGAGGGTGAGGCCTTGGCTACTTTTGTCGTTAATCGTTTGCGCGGCACCTTTAATGTTTTAGCTGTTAAAGCGCCTGGTTTTGGCGACAGAAAAAAAGAAATGCTTCAGGATTTAGCAGTTTTAGTTGGGGCCAAAGTTATTTCCGAAGAAGTTGGTTTGAAATTAGAAGAAACTGAAATTGAAGATTTAGGAAGCGCTAGACGGGTGAATGCCAGCAAAGACACCACCACCATTGTTGAAGGTAAAGGTGAAAAGAAAAAAATAGAAGCAAGAATTGCGCAAATTAAAAAAGAATTAGAAAAGGCAGAATCAAGTTTTGATAAAGAAAAACTACAAGAAAGGTTAGCGAAACTTAAAGGCGGAGTTGCGGTCTTAAAAGTTGGCGGGGCCACAGAAACCGAACAAAAAGAAAGACAATTCCGGGTTGAAGACGCAACTGAGGCAACTAAAGCAGCGGTTGAAGAAGGCGTGGTTGTTGGCGGTGGCGTGGCTTTTATTCGTTCAATCCCGGCCCTGGAAGAATTAGAAGCTGAACTTAAAGGTGAAGAAAAAATTGGGGTCCAAATTCTTAAAAATAGTTTAAAAGCACCTTTGTCTGAGATTGCTAAAAATGCTGGCCAGAATGGCGAAACCGTGCTTGAAAAAGTAATGGAAAAAACAGGAAGTTTTGGTTATGACGCGGTTTTGAATAAATATGATGATTTGGTCAAAACAGGAATTATTGATCCGACTAAAGTTAGCCGTCTCGCCTTGCAAAACGCCGCTTCTATCGCCATCTTAATTTTGATTTGCGAGGCTGCGGTTACTGATTTGCCGGAGAAAGAAGAAAAGACCGCTCCTCCTTCACTGCCTGAAGAATACTAATTTCTATTATTAATATAATGTAATTGCTATTCACTTTGGTAACAATGATTCTTTGATAAATTTTGCCTCCTTCAGCGCTATTGCAGAAAAGCGATACTAATATACGAATTCATACTAATTATACTAATAAATTTTATTCGTATCATTCGTATGCATTAGTATATTGGCATCGATAAATTTAACATCTCTAATTTTTTAAAGTGGTTGGGTAGCACAAATATAAAAATAATTTACTTTTATGGATGAAGAGCAGGTTATTGCCCCTGGCCAAAAATTTTGGGCGGCCATTTCTTATTTAGGACCATTAGTTTTTATCCCTTTGTTTTTTAAAATAAAAGGCGATTTTGTTTATTTTCACAATCGTCAGGCCCTGGTGCTTTTTGGGACAAGCTGCCTTTTTTCTCTTTTTTCTTTTTTCCCGATTGGCCTTTTGGTTAGTCTTTTCGGTTGGTCTTTTTGTTTTCTTTTAGGGTTAATTGCTTTTTTGAGCGCCCTCTTCGGGCTTAAATGGTCGCTGCCAATTTTTAGTCGTTTGGCTTCCAAAATAAAATTTTAATTTATGTCTGGAAAAAAATTTATTCTCTGGTTTAGAGGTTTAACCATTAAAGATGTTCCTTTGGTCGGCGGCAAGAATGCTTCCCTGGGTGAGATGTATCAGAAACTGAGTAAAAAAGGGATCCGGGTTCCTGATGGTTTTGCCACGACCTCTGACGCTTATTGGTATTTTTTAAAGACCGCCAAGATAAAAAAGAATGGCCAGAAGGTTGTTTTAGGAAATTATCTGAAAGAAACCTTAAAAGATCTTAATATCAATAATATCAGAAATTTAAAAACAAGAAGCGAAAAAATAAGAAAAGCGATTTTGGCAAGCGAATTGCCAAAAGATTTTGAGGCAGAAATAAAGAATGCTTATAGAAGATTATCCCAAGAGTATCAAACTAAAAATGTTGATGTGGCCGTGCGCTCGTCGGCAACAGCGGAAGATCTTCCCACTGCCTCTTTTGCGGGGCAGCAGGAATCATATTTGGGTATTAAAGGAGAAAAAGCCTTGCTTGAGGCGGTGAGAGAATGTATTGCTTCTTTGTTTACTGATAGAGCAATTTCTTATCGGGAGACGCAAGGTTTTGATCATCTAAAAATTGCTTTATCGGTTGGGGTGCAAAAAATGGTTCGGAGCGACCTCTCTTGCGCTGGGGTAATGTTTTCTTGCGATACAGAATCTGGTTTTGCGGATGTGACCGTTATTAATTCTTCCTGGGGATTGGGTGAAAATGTGGTTAAAGGCCGGGTCACGCCTGATGAGTTTATGGTCTACGAACCCTTAATTGAGAAATACAAGCCAATTATCAGTAAAAAAATAGGCACCAAAGAAAAAGAATTGATTTACGGCAAAGGAAATAAAGCCACGATTGAAATTAATGTTTCTCAAAAACAAAGAGATAAATTTACTTTAACGGACAGGGAAATTTTAGAGTTAGCCAAATATTCGGTCATAATTGAAAAGCATTACCAACGGCCAATGGATATGGAATGGGCAAAAGACGGGCAGGACAACAAACTTTATATTGTCCAAGCCAGACCAGAAACTGTCCAGTCAAGGAAAAAACTTGATGTTTTAGAAGAATATGAATTGGTTGGCAAAAAGAAAGGAGTCCTGGCGCGGGGAAAAAGAAAAGTAAAAAAATTCAAGATTTTGACAGAAGGAGCTGCTGTTGGTTCAAAAATTAGCCAAGGGGAAGCAAATGTTATTAAAAATGTTAAAGAGATAGAGAAATTTAAACCGGGGCAGGTTTTGGTCACCAAAGAAACAGATCCCGATTGGGAACCTGTAATGAAAATTGCTTCCGCAATTGTTACTGATAAGGGGGGTCGCACATCTCACTGTGCTATTGTTTCCCGTGAGCTTGGTATCCCGGCGGTGGTTGGCACGGATAAGGCGACAAAAATAATTAGCAATAAACAAAAGATTACTGTTTCTTGCGCCGAAGGGGAAACCGGCTATGTTTATGAGGGACTTTTGCCTTTCAAAATTAAAAAAACAGAAATAAAAGGTTTTAAAAAACCAAAAATAAAAATAATGATGAATGTTGGCGAGCCAGAACAGGCCTTTGCTTTTTCTTTTATTCCTAACGATGGCGTTGGCTTGGCCAGAGAAGAATTTATTATTAACAATTATATTAAAATCCATCCCTTGGCTTTATTGAATTACAAAAAAATAAAAGACAAAAAAATCAAAAAACCAATAGAAGAAATCACTCGCGGCTATCAGGATAAAATTCAGTTTTATGTTGATAAATTAGCAGAGGGAATTGGTAAAATCGCCGCGGCTTTTTATCCTAAAGAAGTGATTGTTAGATTTTCTGATTTTAAAACAAATGAATATGCCAATTTAATTGGTGGAAAGCTGTATGAACCCTTGGAATCAAATCCAATGATTGGCTGGCGCGGCGCTTCCAGATATTATGATCCTCTTTTTGAGTTGGCTTTTCGTCTTGAATGCCAGGCGATGAAAAAGGCAAGGGAGATTTTTGGTTTGAAAAACATTACTTTAATGATTCCTTTTTGCCGGACTATTGAAGAAGCAAAAAAAGTTTTAAAAATTTTAGAATCAGAAGGATTAAAAAGAGGCAAGGATAATCTTAAAATTTATGTGATGGCTGAAATTCCTTCCAATGTGATTTTAGGCAAAGAATTCGCTCAAATTTTTGATGGTTTTTCTATTGGCAGCAACGACCTGACTCAATTGACTTTAGGTTTAGACAGAGATTCTTCTTTAATCGCTCATCTTTTTGACGAGAATGATCAGGCGGTCAAAAAACTAATTTCACAAATTATTAAAGTTGCTCGTCAGTCTAAAAAAAAGGTGGGGATCTGCGGCCAAGCACCGTCTGACATTAAGGGCTTTGCCGAATTTTTAGTGCGAGAAGGAATTGATTCTATTTCTTTAAATCCAGACACAGTTTTAAAAACCGCCTTAAATATTTTAAAAGAAGAGAAAAAAGGAAGCAGAACTTGACATTTTTGAAATTTTTGTCTATCTTTAAATTAAAGAGGAGGA
>CAZSLY010000018.1:0-8587 GCA_964608045.1 uncultured Gammaproteobacteria bacterium
GCTTCTATCAATTTCTTTCTTCTTTCTCCTGACTCTGGTTTTGATTCGTCAGAGCGAAAAACATTTTTAAGACCAGAGATATTAACGGTTGGCAAAATTTCTTCTGTCTCCGCTTTTTTAATTTTTTCAAAATAATCTAAAATTGAGATTAATTGTTTCTTATATTTTAAAATCTCCTTTTCCTTAAGAGAGATTCTCGCTAATTTAGCAATATGTTTTACTTCTTCTTCTCTAAGCATAAAATTATTTTCTTCTTATTGAGTAGACGTCTTTTATACCTCCTTCGGTATTTAATGCCCCTCGCAGAACCGAACGTCCAGCTTTCCCAGATTCGGCTCTTCAACTATGCTTTCTTACTACGGGGTAAGTCGGACTTGCACCGACAAGAACTAATGCACTTTCTCGGCACACTCATCTGTCCCTTCTACTTTTCCAAAATACTTTCTTCAACCTTCATTCCAAAATGTCTAGCTGCTGCTTCTACATATCCCAGAATTTCATCCCCGCGTTTTAACTTCACTATAGAAATTGGTTTTCCGCCAGGTTTTGTCAAACGAATTGTCTCAGCATTCTGCATCACAAGTGAGATGGTTTGACTTCGCTCACCACGGCATTGAGCCGTTTTTGCTTCAATTAAAATCATTGGCCGTCTCTCAACTTTAATTCTGCCAACAATTCCAACCTGTGTATTCCCTTTATGGTCTACAATTAAAATTTCATCTCCACTTTTTAAGTCAGAAAGATATTTTGTCTTACCATCAGGAATGCGGACATATGCATGAACACCTCCTGCATTTACCCTGAATGGACGGGAGGCAACATATAGATTCTCCACGCTTTCAGAATGGACAAGGAACATACCGGCTGAAGTATTCCCAATAAGCATCCCCTCTCCCATTCTCATATTTGTGCAGGTGTCAATGCACACTCTATCTCCCATTCCAACAGGTTCTACGTTTGTAATTTTTACCCTGCAAAAAACAAGTTTTTCGCTAGATTCTTTAACAATTTTAGCAATTTTCTTCATTTCATTTATATCCCTGGTATCAAGAAGTACTCCATCCACACCTTTTTCAAGAATTCCGAGCGCAAGTTTTGTCTCCTGAGCATTCTTAACAAGTGCAATTAAGCCTCTTCGCTGGGCAATTAAATTTTCAAGTGGAATGATTTTCCAGTCTCCAGTTTTTATTATGAGTAATTTATCCCTGTTCAATTTTGCTGCTTTCTCCTCATCTTCTTTGCTATCTATTAAAACCTCAATGACATCCCTGCCCAATTTCAAATCTCCATCATTTGAAATTGTTGTCATAAGACCCAATTCCTTAACTTTTTTTGTGAAACCTGATGGAATTAAAATTGCATCAGCACCACTCTCAAGAGCAGCTGTCACTAAATTCTTATTGTATGGAATGATTTTAACCCAGAATTTTTTCATCTTCACCTCAAAATTATTTTTTCAGAATCTTCAAAGCATCATCAATTGAAACATTCTTGTGAACAATTGAAGAAATTGCCTTCACAATTGCTACAGGGTCCCCGTGCTGGAAAGCATTCCTTCCAATAGAGACACCTGCACTGCCTGCTTTAATTGCACCATCAACCATATCAAGAATTTCCCTGTCAGTCTCCATTTTTTCTCCGCCCGCTATTACTACAGGCACAGGACATCCGTTTGTCACCTCTTTGAAACTTTCCGCACTCCCAGTATAATTGACCTTAACTATATCTGCACCGAGTTCTGCGCCGACTCTTGCTGCATGCTTCACCACAGAGACATCAAATTGGTTCTTGATTTTCAGTCCGCGGGTGTACATCATTGCAAGCAATGGCATTCCCCATTTCATACATTCCCTGGAAATCAATCCTAAATCACGCAACATTTCGCTCTCATCCTCAGCACCAAGGTTTACATGTATAGATACAGCATCAGCTCCGAGTTGAATCGCCTCTTCAACTGTGCATACAAGAACTTTCAAATTTGGGTCAGGTGCTAAACTTGTGCTTCCTGAGAGATGAATGATTAAACCGACATCCTTTCCTCTTCCACGATGTCCACCTCGCACAAGCCCCTTATGCAGGACAATTGCATTTGCCCCTCCATTTACAACATTGTCAATTGTCTTCTTCATATCCTCCAGTCCCTTAATTGGTCCAACAGTAACACCGTGGTCCATAGGAATGATGACCGTTCGCCCTGTATTGCGATTGATAATCCTTTTAATTCTTATCTCTTTTCCTATCATATTATTTGAAACTCCGTTTGATTCCAGAATCTAACGCAACAATATTGGCACAAAACGCCAAAAATGTTAGTTTTACTTTTTCTTCTCTAAGCATAAAATTATTTTCTTCTTTCAATTAATTTTTCTTTATAAGCAAGCAACTGGTGTTTAATTTTCTTTAAAACTTCGTCTAAAGCTAAAAGTAAATTTTTGCCGTATGAAGCAGCATACAAATCATTGCCCGGGACTTCTAATTTTATTTCTACTTTAAAATTTTTTTCTCCTTTAAACTGCGGCTTAAATACTAACTCCACTCTGACGCGAAGAATTCTTTCTGAAAAACGAGCTAATTTATTGATTTTTCCTTCAATTTTATTTTTTATTTGAGGATTGCATTCAAAATTTTTGACAAAAAATTCTATCTTCATCTGCCAAAATTATTAAAACTTTAAAGCAGTTTTCTAGTAAAAATTTCTGCGCCCTTTAGGCTTGAAATTTTTACAAAGCCCTTTACCATTTCATTAAAAGAAGGCTTTTTTTATAAGCTTCTAAATTATCCAAGGTCAAACCCGTGCCTTTAGCCACGGCCAGAAGCGGCTCATCAGCCACAAAAACCGGCACGCCAACTGCTTCAGAAATATATTTATCAACCTCTCTTAATAAAGCAGTGCCGCCGGCTAAAACCATACCCTTTTCCATCACATCAGCCGAGAGCTCTGGCGGAGTGTTATAAAGAACTAATTTAATTGCTTCCACAATTGCCTGAAGCTCTGCTTGAATTGCCTGAGTGACATCATCAGAGGTTAAAGTAATGGTCTTTGGTAAACCATTAGTCATTTCTCTGCCCTTGACCTCCGTTTTTAATTTTTTCTCCAAAGGTAAGGCAGAACCAATCTCAATTTTAATTCTTTCTGCGGTTTGTTCGCCAATTGCTAAATTGTATTTTCTCCTGACATAAGAAGCAATCGCGCTGTCAAGTTTATTCCCTGCGACCCTAACCGAAGTACAGGAAACAATTCCACCTAAAGAAATCACGGCTGCCTCAGTTGTCCCTCCGCCCATATCAACAATCATATGGCCAACCGCAGAACCAATCGGGATATTTGAACCAATCGCCGCGGCAATTGGTTCTTTGATAATATAAACTTCTTTTGCACCAGCGGCTATTCCCGCGTCTTTCACTGCCCGGCGCTCAGTTGGTGTCGCGCCTGAAGGAATGGAAATCATAACCTCTGGCTTGAAAAGATGAAATTTGCCCAAGGTCTTGCCAACAAAATATTTGAGCATTGCCTCGGTTGTTTTATAATCAGCAATTACTCCGTCTTTTAATGGCCTCCTGGCGACAATTGTATCCGGCGTCCGACCAATCATTTCTTTAGCTTCATCGCCAACTGCTAAAACTGATTTATCAAAAGTAGAAATTGCTACCACTGATGGCTCATTTAAAATAATTCCTCTTGACGGGACGTAAACCAAAGTATTGGCCGTGCCTAAATCAATACCTATTTTTCTGACGAACATAATTTTTTATACTTTAAATATTCTTGAAGTAAAATGCTGATAATCGTGGCAATTGGCACGGAAAGTAGGGCCCCCAAAGGACCAGCAAGCTTGCCGCCAATTAAAAGCACGGCTAAAACAATAATCGGATTCAAGCCAACCGCTTTTTTCATTACCAAGGGCACGAGAAAACTGTTCTCCACTTGCTGAAGAATAAGATAAAAAATAGCTACCAGCAGAGCTTTCATCGGCGAATCAACTAAAGCCACGACAAAAGCCGCGGCCCCGCCAATCCAAGGACCTAAATAAGGAATAATTTCCGTAATCCCGGCAATGACCGCTAAAGTTAAAGCAAATTTCACCCCTAAAAATCGCAGTCCCACATAACTTGAAAGGCCGATGATTAAACACAAAATCAGGATGCCCCGACCCCAGCCGCCGATACTCTTTTTTATTGCTTCGTAGAAATTGATTAAAAATTCTTGATATTTTAGCTTGGTAAATTTTTTGATCTGGCGATTAATAAACTCTTTATCAACTGAGAGATAAAAAGCAATGACTAAAACCATTAAACTGGCAAACAAACCGCCAACTATATTGCCAAATAAAGAGAAAAGCTGAGATCTTTGCGGAGAAGAAATCAGCCAATTTTTTAAAGTTTCGCCAAAACTCTCGCCTTCAAAAAGCAGCCACCCGCCGAAAATATCTTTTAAATAACCGGGAATTCTTTCAAGTAGAATTTTCCCCTGAGAAATAAAAGAAGGAATCAAAAGAAAACCCAAAAGAATAATCACGGCGAAAATAATAAGATAGATAGATAAACTGCCAAGCCAGCGAGGAATTTTTTTTCTTTCAAAAGAATCAACAGCCGGAGTGATAATAATTGAAAGGAAAAAAGCAATCAAAAAAATAAAAACAACGTCTCTAATCAGATATAAAAACCAAAAAAGTAAAAAAACCAAGATAATTTTTAAAACCGACCAGATATCAATTTTGAGAGTTGTAATTGGGTTGTTATCTAACATTGGCTGTTTGGGTTTTTATTAGACATTAGATATTTGACATTCTATTTATTATATCCCTCCTTTTAAAATTTTCAAGTATGGCTCCTTGCTTTTAAAGGGACCGATTAAAGCTAAATTTAATTTCTCCGGCTGGAAAAGAGATCGGGAGGTCTTTAAAATTTCTTCTTTTTTGACCGCTTCAATTTGCTTTATCTCTTCTTCCGGAGTTAAAATTTTGCCAGTTAAAACTTCGTCCAAACCATAAAAAGAAGCTTGAGCGTCTGAAGACTCTAAAGACAAAATTAATCTTCCTTTTAAATAATCTTTCGCTTTTTGCAGCTCTTCTTCATCAACTAATTTTTCTTTAAGAGAACGATATTCTTCTAAAATTAATTTCAAAGCCTCTTCAACTCTTTTATTGTCCACACCAGCATGGGTTAAAAGACAACCGCTGTCTGTAAAATTCTCAGAAAAACTATGGACATAATAAGCCAGACCGTGTTTATCCCTTAAAGAAATAAAAAGCCGCGAACTCATTGAACCGCCTAAAATAGTGGCAATTATTTGCTGGCTATATCTTCTTTTATCAAATAAATTATAGCCTCTTGTCCCGAAACAAAAATGCGTCTGATCTGTTTCTTTAAAATAATTTAATATCCGCGGTTCTTTTTGTTTTTCTTTGACTTTAAGTTTTAGCTTTGCTTTTTTCACTCTGATTTTTTGAAAACATTTTTTTACCTTTTGGAGCGCTTCTTTTTCTTTGATTTTCCCGGCAATCGCGATAACGGTATTTGCCGCTGAATAATTATCTTCTAAATAATTTAAAAAGTCATTTCTTTTAAATTTGCTGATAATTTGTTTTTTGCCAATAACCGGCCAACCAGCCGGCTGATCAGAATACAAAAGTTCATACCAGAGATCAAAAACATAACGTAAAGGATCGTCTAAATACATATTAATCTCCTCAATAATCACGCCTTTTTCCTTTTTGATTTCTTTTTCCTCAAATTTTGAATTTAAATAGATATCCGCCAGCCAATCCAGGGCTAAATCAAAATGTTTAGCGTCAACTTTGGCCCAATAGCCAGTATATTCCTGGGAAGTAAAAGCATTGTAAACGCCGCCAACTTTATCAAGAGCAGAACTAATCGCCAAAGTGTTTGGCCTTTTTTCTGTGCCCTTAAAAAATAAATGTTCCAGGAAATGCGAAATTCCATTATTCTTTTTATTCTCGTATTTTGAACCAGCGGCGACCAAAAGCAAAATCGTTGCCGCTCTATTTTCTGCTCCTTTCATTGGCGCGGTAATTATTCGCAGACCATTTCTCAAAGTAGTCTTTTTGTACATATATCAGAAATTATTTAATTTATTTTTAAAATAATCTACAAGTTCTTTAATCTCCACCCTTTCTTGCTTCATCGTGTCCCTGTCTCTGACCGTCACTTTTTTATCTTCTAAACTTTCAAAATCAACGGTCAAGGCATAAGGCGCGCCAACTTCGTCCTGGCGACGATATCTTCGGCCAATTGCTCCAATTTCATCATATTGAACTGACCAATATTTTTTTAAATTAATATATATTTCTTGAGCAATTTTTATCAAAGGATCTTTTTTAATTAAAGGTAGAACAGCTATTTTAATCGGGGATAGTTTTCTATGAAGTTTAAGCAAAACTTCAATTTCTTTTACTGATTTAGTAGTAGTGGTTCGCCCACCTTTTATTTCCTGATAAGCGTCAACTAAAAAAACAAAAGCGCTTCTGTCTGCTCCGACTGAGGTTTCAATAATATGAGGAATATATCTTTCTTTAGTTTCAGGGTCAAAATAACTCAGATCTTGACCGCTAAACTTTGAATGATTTTTTAGGTCAAAATCAGTCCGGTTATGAATGCCTTCAAATTCTTTCCAGCCAAAAGGAAAATGATATTCAAGATCAACCGCTTTTTTTGCGTAATGAGCCAGCTCATCCGGCTGATGTTCTCTAAATCTTAAATTTTCTTTTTTAATCCCTAAACTAAGATACCAATTCATTCTTTTTTCCTTGAAATATTCAAACCACTTGTCAGCTTCTTCTTCTTTGCAAAACCATTCCATTTCCATCTGCTCAAATTCTCTGGTGCGAAAAATAAAATCTTTGGGAGTAATCTCGTTGCGAAAGGCCTTGCCAATTTGAGCGATGCCAAAAGGAATTTTTAGACGCATTGACTGCCTGACATTTTCATAATTCATATAAATTCCCTGGCAAGTTTCTGCCCGCAGATAGGTAACCGCGGCTTCATTTTCAACCGGACCACAAAAAGTTTTCATCATCAAATTAAATTTTTTCTCTTCGGTCAATTCGCCGCCGCAATCAGGGCACTTATCTTTTTCAATTTGATCTTTTCTAAAACGATGATGGCATTTTTTACATTCAACCAAAGGATCGGCAAAACCAGCGGTTAAATGGCCTGAGGCCTGCCAAACTTTTGGTGACATTAAAATCGCCGCATCTAAACCAACAATATTTTTTTCTTCTCTTACCATCGCCTGCCACCAGGCTCTTTTGATATTATTTTTTAATTCCACGCCTAATGGCCCAAAATCATAGCCAGAAGCAAAACCGCCGTATATTTCCGAGGATGGCCAGATAAATCCCCGACGGCGGCAAAGAGAGACAATTTTTTCCATTAAATTTTCCATACGGAGATTATATCAATAATTCACAATAAAACAATACTAAAGAAAATTATTGATACAAAAAAAGAGTCGGCCCCTAATCCTATTTATTGAAATTAGGGGCCTTGGTAATTTACAGGTCTAAACGGTAAATTTTGTCTAACCTTATAAATCTTTCTGTTCTCACTATCTCAGGCAGGCGATTCGTTTTTTTAAAGCCCATTTTTCTGGCTAACTCAGCTTCATAGGTGAGCATAAAGACAGAAAAAAGTCCTAAATTCTTCGCCTCCTTCAAACATTGTTCAATTAACTTTGTTGCCACGCCCTTTCCTATATGTTCAGGGCTGACAACCAAAGATTGAATCTCGCCTGCATTTCTTGTCCAAATTCTTAAAGCCGCGCAACCAACTGCCTTTTCTCCTGATTGATAGACAAAAAAATCTTTTATCCGCCGAACTAATTCTGATTTTGGCCTAAAAAGCACTCTCCCTTCTCTTACTGGCTTTCGCATTAATTCAAAAATACAATTTACATCAGCCAATTTAGCCCTTTTAACTTCTCCTAAAAGTTTAATCCCACTTATTTCTTTCTCTTTCATTTTTTTTCTCCTTTTAAATTTCAAGGAGTGTTTATAAAATTTTTTTAAAAAGTCAAGCAATCTGTTTTCAACACTTGACAAAAATTATTTAAACAAATCTTCAAATTCAAACCAGCCTCTTTTCCCTTCTTTAAATTCAAGAACAATCGGCCTTAAACGTTCTCGAGGATCTAATAATTCAACAACCCTGCCTGTCAGCTCTGTTCCGCCTGAAGCCTTATATTTTATTTCCTCATTCAATCTGATCGTCTTCTCGCCTTTTTTCAGAGCCACAATGATTCCATTTTCTTCCTTCATAATTATATGCTCTTCTAAAACCTCTTTTTCTTTTTCTTTAAAATTTTTGAGATTTTCAAATTTAGTCATAAGATATTTTATAATTCAATTTGTGATTGGTCGCCAATAATTAATTTATGACCTGCAGGAAAGGTCTTTTTCACCGAGGTGATTAAACTATTATTTCCGATTAAACTATCAACAATTCTGGCTTCGCAATTGATGTCTGAGAAGTCAAGAATAATGGAATTTTCTATTTCGGAATTATAAATTTCCACATTATTGCCAATTGAGCTAAATGGACCAAGATAACAATTTTCAATCAGGCAATT
>CAZSLY010000019.1:0-1640 GCA_964608045.1 uncultured Gammaproteobacteria bacterium
AACCAGGTACGAGAAGGCGATCTCTTAGTGATAAAAAATGCCGGAGCTTATGGTTATTCAATGGCTTCAAATTATAACCTAAGACCAAGGCCAGCTGAAGTTTTGATTAAACTTGACACACAGATAGAATTAATTAGACAAAGAGAGAACTTAAAAGAGATGATGGGAGGCGTTGTCCATTTTTAAAAAGGAGGTTGTAATCTATTTAAAAGAGGTTGGATGAAAATCCGCCTCTTTTATTTTCGGCTTTACCCTGTTAAATGCCCCGCTTAGCGGGGTCATCCGACTCAAGGTCGGAGTATTTAACAGGGTGGACTTTTTTTTATTTTTTTATATAATCAAAATATGCAGATTTTTTGGTATGGTGAATCTTGCTTTAAGATTCAAAACAAAGAAAGAACAATTTTAATTGACCCTTTATCTTCAAAAAAAGCTGGTTTGCGCGGTCCAAATCTCAAGGCCGACCTTTTATTTTTAACTTCTGAAGAGGAAGAAAAAGAAATCAAAGGAAAAATTTCTGAAGAATGTTTTTTAATTAGCGGTCCGGGTGAATATGAAGTTAAAGGAGTTTTTGTTCAAGGAGTTTCTCTGGGAGAAAAAGTGATTTATCGTCTGCTTTTTGAAGAGATAAATTTTGGTTTTTTAGATCAAACTGAAAAGATGCTTGATGATGAGGAAATAGAAAAATTAGGATTGATTGAGGTTCTTTTTTTGCCGGTTGGCGGACAGGGAGTTTTGGAAGCGGAGAAAGCGGAAAAAGTTTTAAATTTAATTGAGCCGAAAATTATTATTCCTCATTCTTTCAAAATAGAAGGATTAAAAATCTCTCGCGACCCTTTAGAAAAATTTTTAAAAAAATTAGACAAAAAAGAAGTTGAGCCGCAAGATAAACTTTCTTTAAATAAAAACGATTTAAGAAAAGATTCTTTTAAAGAGGAGGTAGTGATTTTAAAACCAAAAACTTTATGAGCAAAAGATTAGCCTGGTTTTTAATTACCATTTTAATGGTTTCTATTTTTGTCTTTTGGCTTTTTCATTTAAAATCATTTTTTAAAACAACGCCTTCTTTAAAAGAAGAACAACTTTTTTCTTTGTTTAAAAAAAGTTTTGAAGAATCAAAGAATGTCCTTGAAGATATTGAGGAAAAGATTGAAACTAGTTTTGTGACAAGCACTACTTCAACCCCGGAGAGTATTTTGCCTCAAGCTCCTTTTAATAATACAACTGGGGTAGGGGAAGCTTTAACTGAAGAACAAATTGAGGCCCTGAAAGATAAAATTTTAAAAGAATATGAAAAAAAACAAAATTGAGAAAATATTGAAAGCCGAAGAAATTAAAAACACTCCCTTAAAAGAAGAAATGGAATCTTCTTATCTTGACTATGCAATGTCGGTCATTGTTTCTCGCGCTTTGCCTGATGTCAGAGACGGCCTAAAACCAGTCCAGCGCAGAATTTTGTACGCGATGTATGAAATGAATTTATCTCACACCGCTAAATTTCGAAAATCAGCAGCGATCACAGGGACGACCCTGGCTCGTTTTCATCCTCATGGCGATATTTCTGTTTACGAGGCTATGGTTAGAATGGCTCAAGATTTTTCTTTACGCTACCCTTTAGTTGAAGGTCAGGGGAATTTTGG
>CAZSLY010000019.1:1740-5879 GCA_964608045.1 uncultured Gammaproteobacteria bacterium
TGGCTCAAGATTTTTCTTTACGCTACCCTTTAGTTGAAGGTCAGGGGAATTTTGGGAGCGTTGACGATGATCCTCCAGCGGCGGCTAGATATACGGAGGCGAAATTATCTCAGATTGGCGAAGAGACCTTGACCGATTTAGAAAAAGAAACAGTTCCTTTTTTGCCTAATTATGACGGCACCTTAAAAGAGCCGTCAGTCCTGCCCGCTTCTATCCCAGGCCTTCTTTTAAATGGTTCAAGCGGAATTGCGGTTGGCATGGCGACCAATGTTCCGCCTCATAATCTTCTTGAGATTTGCGACGCTCTTGTTTATTTGATTGATCAGCCTGAGGCAGAAATTGATGAAATTTTTCAGTTTGTCAAAGGCCCTGATTTTCCAACTGGCGGCATTATTTATAATTTAAAACAAATTAAGGAGGCCTATGCGACCGGCAAGGGAGCAATCGTTGTGCGAGCAAAAACAGAAATTGAAAAAGAAGAAAAAGGAGAAAAAATTATTATCAGAGAGATTCCTTATCAGGTAAACAAATCTGAGCTGTTGATAAAAATTGCTGACTTGGTGAAAAATAAAAATTTAGAAGGGATTAGAGATATTCGCGATGAGTCAACCAAAGAAGGGATTAGAATTGTAATTGAATTAAAAAGAGATGTGGGCGCAGAAAAGATTTTAAATCAGCTTTTTAAGTCGACCAATCTACAAATGAATTTTAATTTCAATTTTGTTGCCTTAGAGGATGGAATTCAGCCGCGGCTTTTTGGCTTTAGAGATTTATTGATTAAGTATTTAGATTGGCGGCGCGAGGTGGTTAGAAAAAGAACTGAATTTGATTTAAGAAAAGCAAGAGAAAGAATTCATATTTTAGATGGTTTTTTGATTGCTCTGCTTCATATTGATGAGGTTGTTTCTTTAATCAGGAAATCAAAAGATAGAAAAGAAGCAAAGGAAGGTTTAATTAAAAAATTTAAGCTTTCCGAGGTTCAGGCTGAGGCGATTTTGGAAATGAGACTTCATCAGTTGGCCGGTCTAGAGCGATTAGAGATTGAAACCGAGGCCAAAGAAAAAAAGAAATTAGAAAAAGAACTTAAAGCTCTTTTAGAAAATCCAAAAAAAATTCTTGAAAGAATCAAAGAAGAACTCAAAATCTTAAAGGAGAAATATCCGGAGAAAAGAAGAACTCAACTTGAAGAAAAAGAAGTTGAAATTCTAAAAGAAGAAGATTTAATTATTGATAAGCCGGTGCTTATTGCTTTGACAGGTGACGGCTATATCAAACGTCTTTCACCTGAGGCATTTAGAACCCAGGCTCGCGGAGGCAAAGGCGTGGCTGGTTTTGAAATTAAAGAAGAAGATAAAATTAAAAATCTTCTTTTTACCACCCTTCATGCTCAAATTTTATTTTTTACCAGCAAAGGCAAGGTTTTTTCGCTCAAGGCCTATGAAATTCCCGAGACCTCAAGAGAAGCTAAAGGCAAAGCTTTAGTAAATTTCCTGTCCTTAGGTCACGGCGAAGAAGTGCTTGAAGTTGTTTCTGTCAAATCAATTCTTGAGTTTTCCTATTTGATTATGGTGACGAAAAATGGTATGATTAAAAAGATTGCCGCTAAGTTTCTTTTAAATATCAGAAAATCTGGTTTAAGCATTATAAATCTTGGAAAAGGAGATCTTTTTAAAGAAGCAAGTTTTTTAAGCGAAGGCGATGAAATTATTTTGGTCACGGAAAAAGGACAGGCAATTCGTTTCAAAGAAAAAGATTTAAGAGCAATGGGGAGAGGAGCGGCTGGCGTGAAAGGGGTTTCTTTAAAAGAAGGAGATTATTGTATCGGGCTTTTGATTATTAAAAAAGATAAAATTAAAGGTACTGAGATTCTGGTGGTGACAGAAAATGGTTTTGGCAAAGCAACTCCTTCAAAAAATTATCGATTGCAAAGAAGAGGCGGCTCAGGCCTTAAAACCGCGAAAATCACTTCAAAAACAGGAAAAATTGTCGTCTCTTTAGCCTTTGAAGATGAAGAAAAAAAAGAAAAAGATTTACTCTTGATTTCAGGGTTAGGAGTGGTCTTGCGCTTGTCTTTGTCCCAGGTCCCCCAAATGTCAAGACAAACCCAGGGAGTGAGATTGATGAGATTTAAAAAAGAAGAAGATAAAATCGCTTCAGTAGTAATTATTTAATTATTATGGATGATTTAGTTCAACATTTAATCGAGCGCGGTGTTTTAAAAACAGAAAGAATTATTAAAGCTTTTAATAAAATTAAAAGAGAAGATTTTGTTTTACCTGAAATGGTTGTTGAAGCAAAAGGAGATTATCCTCTGCCAATTGGTTTTGGCCAAACTATTTCCCAGCCCTATACGGTTGCTTTTATGCTTGAACTTTTAGCCCCTGAGAAAGACTTTAAAATTCTTGATATTGGCAGCGGCTCTGGTTATACAACAGCTCTCCTTGCAGAAATCGTTGGTGAAAAAGGAAAAGTTTTTGGCATTGAAAGAATTGACGAATTAAAAAAATTTGGCGAAGAAAATGTTAAAAAATATAATTTTGTGGAAAGAAAAAGAGCGGTTTTCATCACCGGTGATGGCGCAAAAGGATTGCCTCGCGAAGCGCCGTTTCAAGGGATTCATGTTGCGGCGGCAGCTTTAGACGTGCCGCAGGCTTTACTTGACCAATTAGTTTTAGGCGGTCGCTTGGTTATTCCTTTGGGCCTGAAGACTCAAGAAATTACTTTAATTGAAAAAATTACTTCAAAAAGATTTAAAGAAAAAAGATTTCCGGGTTTTGCTTTTGTGCCTTTAATTACAGAAAAATGAAAAAATTTTTAATCTTTATTTTAATTTTCTCTTTATTAGGAGTCTCCTTAGTTTTAGCTGAGCCAGTTTCTTTTAATGACCCTTATTACGACAAACTTTGGTATTTAAAACAAATTCAAGCTGAAGAAGCCTGGCAGATCCAGCCTGGCGGAAGGAATGAAATTATCGTCGCCGTGCTTGATACCGGGGTTCAAATTGACCATCCTGATCTTAAAGAGAATATCTGGACTAATGTTGGTGAGATTTCTGGCAACGGGATTGATGATGATAAAAACGGATTTATTGACGATGTTTATGGTTGGGATTTTGTCAGCAATGTTCCTGATCCGCAGCCAAAATTTGAAGGCGCCTTTACTGAAAGTGGTATCCATCATGGAACTTTAATTGCGGGAATTATCTCAAGCGTTGCTAATAATGCTCAGGGGACGGTGGGTTTATCTTATGGTGTGAGAATTATGCCAATTCGAGTTTTGGATAATGAAGGAGTCGGCAGTGTTGATAATGTTATTCAAGGAATTAATTATGCTCTTTACAATGGAGCAAAGATTATTAATTTAAGTTTTGTCGGCACAGAAAAAAATTATTTTCTTAAAGAAGCCCTTAAAAAAGCCTGGGAGATGGGGGTACTGGTTGTCGCAGCGGCTGGTAATGAAACCCTGAATACACCTCTTGATCTGGATAAAAATCCAGTTTATCCTGTTTGTCTTGACGAAGGTGAAGGAAATTTTATTATTGGTGTGGCGGCGACCGACCAAAATGACACAAGAACTTCTTTTTCTGATTATGGTAAAAATTGTATTGATGTTTCTGCGCCTGGCACGAGATTCTATGGTCCTTTGGTTTATAATCCAGAGAAAAATTTGAATGATTTTTATGGCGGTTATTGGTCAGGCACTTCTTTAGCCGCGCCTTTAGTTTCTTCTTTAGCCGCTTTAGTCTGGTCGGTTAACCCTCTTCTTTCCGCTGAAAATGTTCGGGACATTATTTTAAGCCAAACTGATTCAATTGATTCTTTAAATCCTGAATATAAAGGTAAATTAGGCCGCGGCCGGATTAATGCTTATCAAGCAGTCAGTTTTGCTTTTAATCAGGGAAAAAATCTTCTTTCTTCAGAATCTTATACGGTCACCGGGGCTGGTCCGGGCGGCGGTCCTCATGTCAGAATCTTTGATTTAGCTGGCAATCCCAAAGGCGGATTTTTTGCCTATCATGAAAAATTCAGAGGCGGGGTGAATGTTGCGGCTGGCGATCTTGATGGAGACGGAATTGAAGAAATTATCACCGGGGCTGGTCCGGGCGGCGGTCCTCATGTCAGAATCTTTGATTTAGCTGG
>CAZSLY010000019.1:5979-8435 GCA_964608045.1 uncultured Gammaproteobacteria bacterium
CAATCCCAAAGGCGGATTTTTTGCCTATGATAAAAGGTTCGCTGGTGGGATAACTGTGGCTTGCGGTGACCTTGATGGAGATGGCTTAGATGAAATCATCACTGCTCCAGCTTCAGGGCTTGGTCCTTTGGTTAGAATTTTTGACCGTCAAGGAAACTTAAAATCTGAGTTTTATGCTTTTAACGAAACTTATACCGGCGGGGTTAATGTTTTTTCAAAGACGGATCTTGACGGCAACAAGAAAGATGACATTTTAGTCGCGGTCAGAAGTTTAGCTTCTCCTTATGTTCGGGTTTTTGGAGGAGAATTTGCCGCTTTGCGCTTGCAATTTCTTCCCTATGATCGTCTTTTCTATCAAGGAGTTAAAATCGCCGCGGCTGATTTAAATGGCAATAAAAAAAGCGAGATTGTTGTTGGTTTAGGCCCTGGCCGGGAACCTTATGTTAGAATTTTTGATTCTCAAGGAAGTTTTTTAACTAAATTTTTAGCTTATCACCCGCTTTTTAAAGGCGGGGTTAATGTGGCGACAATTAAAGTAAATAAATGATAATTGAAAATTGATAATTGATAATTGATAATTAATTTTGTATGTCTTCAGAAATAAGAAAAGATTATTTTCTTAATCGTTATGTGATTGTCACTCCGGGTCGGGGGAAACGACCGCGTTCTACTATTACCCAAACTCGTTTTCTTAAAGAGAAAAAATGTCCTTTTTGTCCGCGAAATGTAGAAAAGGGATTGGTGATTAAATCATATTTTAAAAATCGCAAATTAAAAACCTGGCAGATTCTGGTTTTAGAAAATAAATTTCCGATTGTCAGTTTAAAAACACCTAAAGCTTTTGGCCAGAATGAAGTAATTATTGAAACTCCAAAGCACGGCCAGGATCTTTCACAATTAACTTTAAAAGAGTTTGTTAATTTACTTGATGTTTTTAAGGAAAGAACCAAGGAATTGTCAAAAATAAAGAAGATTGAATATATTTTAATTTTTAAAAATGAAGGCGGAAAAGCAGGCGCTTCTTTAGTTCATACTCATTCTCAAATTTTTGCCACATCTCTGCTGCCGCCTGAGGTTGAAGAAGAAATAACCGCTGCTTTTAAATATAAAATTTTGCAGGGCCGCTGTCCTTATTGCGAAATTATTAAAAAAGAAGAAAAAAGTCCGCGCTTAATTGAAGCTGACTCATCTGTGGTAGCAATCGCCCCTTATGCTTCAGCTTATCATTATGAAGCCTGGATTTTTCCTCGGCGGCACATTGACAATGTTACTTCATTAAACAAAGAGGAGACAAAAAGTTTTGCCAGAATTTTAAAGAAAATCTTGTTCAAACTTGAAGAAAAAGACATTGCTTACAATTTTTTTCTTCACCAGGTGATTAAAGAAAGAAACCAGCATTTTTATTTGAAAGTTCAGCCGCGAGAAGCGGTTTGGGGAGGGATGGAATTAGGTTCTGGGATTGTGGTTAATTCTATTTCGCCCGAGGAAGCAGCTAAATTCTACCGACAGAAAGATTAGTTATTTTTATGAAAAATCTAGAACTCCAGCCTGAAATTATTTATGAAGATAAGGATTTTTTAGTGATTAATAAACCTGCTTTTTTGCTAATTCAGCCGACAAAATATGAAAAAGAAAACACTCTGGTTGATTTTTTGAAAGAACATTATCCAGCAATTAAAGACATTGGTCAAAAAGAAAGACCGGGCATAGTGCATCGCTTGGATAAAGATGTTTCCGGCGTTTTAGTGGTGGCAAAAAATCAAAAAGTTTACAACTTATTAGTTTCTCAATTTAAAAATCGGCAAATAAAAAAAGAATATTTGGGTTTAGTTTTTGGCAAGCCGCCTCAGGATAAAGGGGAGATTGATTTTCCTTTAGCCAGAACCAAGAAAGGGAAAATCGTGGCGGTCAGACCCGCCTGCCAGAGCCTGCGGCTCAAGCCGCTGGCGGGCAGACCCGCCTGCCAGAGCCTGCGGCTCAAGCCGCTGGCGGGCAGACCCGCCTGCCAGAGCCTGCGGCTCAAGCCGCTGGCGGGCAGGTTTGAAGGAAAATTAAAAATGAAAAAAGAAGCAATGACTAAATATGAGGTGATTAAAAAATTTGAAAGATACAGTTTATTAAAAATTGAGCCTTTGACCGGCAGGACCAATCAGATAAAAATTCATTTAAAAACCATTGGCTGTCCTTTGGTTAGAACTCAAGGCCGCGTTTTTTTACATGCGGTTTTGATTGGTTTTTATGATTTAGAAAACAAGTGGCGGGAATTTAAAGCGCCTTTAGCCCAAGGTTTAAAAAATTTTTTAGAAAAAATTGAATGAACCCCGTTAGAAGTCTTGCAATAAAAATTTTTTGTTAAAATTTTTATTTACCTCAACAGGACATAAATTTACTAAAAAATTATATATAATAAAAATTATATTATGCCAGAAAAAACAACTTCTAATGGGGTGAAGACC
>CAZSLY010000020.1:0-4339 GCA_964608045.1 uncultured Gammaproteobacteria bacterium
GGTCCTTTAAACCCATATACTATAGTAGACGAATTAAAAGAGAAAAAGTAACAAATTTTTTAGTCGTTTGGTCATTAGTCATTGGGATTTGATTAGTTATTAGAAATTAGGAATTAGTCATTTTTTATTCTCTAAGGTATTCTTTTAATATTTTAATCCCTCGATGGGCGCGCATTTTAACATTTGCTTCTTTTTCCGAAAGAATTTCAGCGATATCGCGATAAGAAAGACCTTCAAAATAATGGAATAAAACTGGCTCCAAATAATCCTTGGGCAATTTCTTAAAATATTCTCTTAATTTTTCAATTTGTAAATTTCTTTGGGCGATTTCTTCTATGTCCATGTCAGAAGGCAAAATAACTTCTTTTACCTCATCAAGCGAAACGGTAATTCTTTTTAAGCGATAAAAATCATTGACCAGATTTCTCGTCACCCGATAAATAAAAGCGCAAAAATTATCAATCTCTGTTTCTGTATTTTTTAAATAATCTAAAACTTTAATAAAAATTTCGCTGGTTAAATCCTGAGCAATTTCTTTTGAAGGAACACGGAAATAGATAAAACGGTAAATCCGCTCCTCGTATTCTTTATAAATAATCTCAAAGGCTTTAAGATTGCCGTTTCTGATTTGTTCAACAATAATTTTTTCCGTGAACTTAAAAAGCATAAAAGCGATACTAATATACGAATTCATACTAATTATACTAATATTCGTATCATTAGTCTCCATTAGTATATTGGCATTGATAAAGAGGAAAATAGTTATTGGAAATAATGTTTAAATGTTTAAAAGTTTAAATGTTTAAAAGTTTAAATGTTTAAAAGTTTAAATGTTTAAAGGTTAAAGGGACCTGTCCATTAAATCGCAAAATCTCTGATCTCGCTTCCTGATAAAAGATGAAAATGAAGATGAGGGACAAGTTGGCCAGCGCCTTGGCCAGAATTTAAAATCAGTTTATAACCGGAAGAAGCAAAACCAAGCTCTTCGGCAAGAAGCTTAGCCCTAAAAACAATCTCCTGCAGGAGAGAGGCGTCTTTTTTTTCTAAAGTGATTAAAGATTCAATATGACGCTTGGGAATCAGAAGCAGATGAACTGAAGCTTTAGGATTAATATCCTTGATGACAATTATTTCCTCGTCCTCAAAAACAATCTCCGCCTTAATTTCCTTTTTAATAATTTGGCAAAAAATACACATACAAATAACTAATAACTGACAACTTATAACTGACAACTTACAACTATTTCTTTAACCTCTTTTTGATTTCTTCAATAATTTTTTCGCGGTTGATGGTTTCTTGAGCGTAAGTGAAAATATCCCTTAAAATTATAGTTTTATCTAAAACTTCCTGATGACCGATGATTAAAATAAACTTTAATTTTAATTTATTGGCAGATTCAAGCTGACTGCTTAGGTTCTCTTCTTTTAAATTATCATTCACTCCAAAACCATGCTCAACTAAAAGTTTTTTGACTTTTAAAGCTTCAATTGTGGCCAGGTCGCTGATTCTCGCCAAAAAAATCTGAGTTTTCCTTCTTTCCGGAATTTTAATTTTTTCTTCTTCAATCTCTCTGATAATCCGCTCTACTCCTAAAGAAAGACCGCAAGCTGGCGTAGTTGGACCGCCTAAATTTCCTGTTAAGCGATCAAATCTGCCGCCGCTGCCTAATTTTAACGCCTCTCCTTTCTCTTCTATCTTTCCGAAAGCGGATTTAAGCGAGGTTCCCGGTGAATAAATTTCAAAAACAGGACCGTTATAAAAATCAAAGTTTCTAATTAAATAAGGATTCAAATGATAAATAACGCCAGTTGCGTCAAGATATTCCAGGACTTTATTAAAATATTCTTCGCATTTCTCGCAAAGAGAATCAAGAATCTGAGGAGCTTGGCGAACTATTTCCAGACACTCTCTTTCTTCACATTCAAAAACATAAGCTGGACTCTTTTCTAAATTTTTCTGGCATAAAGGACACAAATACTTTTTTTTCTTTTTCAGGAAATTGTAAAGTTTTTTTCTGTAAAAAGAACGACAGCGGGAACAACCTAAACTATTGATTTCCAAATTAATTTTTAAATTAAGTTCTTTAAACAAAGAATCAACAAAAAGAATAAGTTCCACATCAGATACCGGCCTATCGGAGCCAATAATTTGCAAACCGAATAAATGAAATTGATTAAAACGATGAGGTTCAAGTTTTTCATAACGAAAAACCGGACCGGAATAATAAAGTTTAACTGGTTGAGCTAAGTTAAACATTTCATGGTCAATGTATGCTCTGGTAATTGAAGGAAAAAATTCCGGTCTTAGGGCAACGCGCACCCGGCCACGTTTATCAAAAAATTCATAAATTTGAGTTTCCAATGCTTCGGTTGCCTCACCTGTCCCTTTTTTAAAAAGCCATTTCTCCTCCAAAAGAGGAACATTGATTCTTTCAAAACCATAGCTTCTGGCTAAATTATTCGCTTTGCCAAAAAAATAATCCCAGCGCTTCCTCTTTTCAGGAAGCAAGTCTTGCATCCCTCTTAAAATTTTAGCTTTTGGTTTTTCTACTCCAGTAGTAGAACTTCGTTTACTAGCAGGTTTTGCTTTTGTTTTTCTTCTTTTCATAATTTGTAATTGCTAATCAGTTTGGTAACAGAGAAGCGATACTAATATACGAATTCATACTAATTATACTAATAAATTTTATTCGTATCATTCGTATGCATTAGTAATTGGCATCGATTAAAAATTTTATTGAGCGGCTCTGATAACCGTTAAGCGGTCAAAGGGCCAAAGGCGAAGGCAAATTCGACCTAAAATCGCCCTTTCTTTAACCGGACCAAAACTCCTTGAGTCCAAGCTTGACCCGCGATTATCTCCCAAAACAAAATATTCATCCTCTTTTAAACTGACATCTATTTCACCCGGAGTTGAAAGTCCTTTCTGCAGATATGGCTCCTCCAACTCTTGCCAACTTGCTGAATTAGTTTTTAAATAAATTTTACCTTCTTTAATTTTTATTTCTTCATTCGGCAAACCAATTACTCGCTTCAGAAATTTTGAACGTTGGTCAAGCGGCGAGATTAAGATAACAGCCTCTCCTCTTTTTGGTTCCCCGGCAAGATAGCTAACTTTATCAATAATTAAATAATCGAAATTAAAAAAATTTGGTTCCATTGAAGAGCCGTAAACATAATAGGGCTGAAAAACAAACTGGTGGACTAAACGAACCAGGCCAAAAGCAATCACCGCCAAAACAACTAACTGCAAGATAAAAATAGCAATTGATTTAATTTTTTTCATCATCCTTTTTTAAACTTAGGAAGCGGACGATTTTTTCAATTTTTTGATCTGTTTTCCGCAATCTAACCTCAAAAGAAAAAATAAAATAGAAAATCAGAATCAAAGAGAGATAAATTATTAAATCAACGCCGCGGCCAATACCTAAAATTCTAGCTAAAGAACTTGAAAGATTTGGAAAAAGACTGATTAAGAAAGCGCCTGACCAGAAAAGAAACCAAAGACAAAAATTAAGAACACCAATTTCCTTTCTTTTTAATTTTAAAAAAAGCTCAAAAATCAAAAAGCCGATGATAATGACAAGGAAAATTTGAATTAAAAGCATAATTCTTATTTAAATTAAGCTGTGATTTTATCAATTAAAATTCTAAAAAATGTTTTTACTCCCAGCCAAAAATTTTGACCTTTGGATAAAGAGTAATCAGTGTAAATCGCTCTAATAGGAATTTCTTTAAATTTAAACTTATTTCTTTTAATCTCGCCGATGATTTCCGAAGAAATCTCCATCCCCAAACCTTTTAATTTGATTTTTCCCAAAGCTTGAGTAGAAAAAGCTCGGAAACCCGATTGGCTGTCAGAAACCAAAAGCCCGTAAAAAAACCAAGTGGTCAAATTAGCCATTTGATTAAATAATTTGCGAGTCAGGGGCATTCCCTGCCTACCGGCAGGCAGGCCTTGCCTATCGGCAGGCAGGCTTTTTTTATCTTTTAGACGGGAACCAATCACTGCCTCAGCTTCTTCTTTTTCAATTGGCAGGGTTATTTGAGGAATTAATTCTGCTTCATGTTGAAGGTCAGCATCCATAGTCACCACTATCCCCGGGCCTATTTTTTCTGCAGCCGCAAAGCCAGTTTTTAAAGCCGCGCCTAAACCAAGGTTAAAAAGATGGGAGATAACTTCTGCGCCTTCGGCTTTAGCAATTTCCGCTGTTTTATCAGCCGAGCCATCGTCAACCACGATAATTTTTGAACTGAGCGCTTTAACTTCTTCAATTACTTTGCCAATCGTTTTTTCTTCGTTATAAGCAGGGATAATAACGATTAAATTATTCTTCAT
>CAZSLY010000020.1:4439-8397 GCA_964608045.1 uncultured Gammaproteobacteria bacterium
TTACATACTCAATTGTTCTTTTTAAACCTTCTTCTAAAGAAACAACCGGAAACCAATTTAATTTTTCTTTGGCTAAGCTAATATCAGGCAGACCTAAAGGAGTCATAAAAAGCAATGGCTCTTTAAATTCTATTTTTGAACTTGAGCCGGTCATTTCAATAATCTTCTCGGCCACTTCAGCCAGACGGTATTTCTGAGGGTGCCCGAAATTAATTGGCCCGGCTTCTTTTGATTTCATTAGAAGAAGAAGGCCGTCAATTAAATCAGAGATGAAACATAAAGAAGTATCAAAACTTTCGTTACCGTAAATAACAAGGGGCAGATTATTAATTGCCTGCAAGACAAAATCAGCGATCATCTCGCCTTCAAAAAGAGCTAATTTTGGTCCATAAATTCTAAAAATTCTCGCCACTTTGCTCTCCAGGCCAAAAACTTGATGATAAGTAAAAAAAGCAGTTTCAGCAAATCTTTTGCCTTCATCATAGCAAGAACGAGGTCCAGTAAAATTCACTTTACCCAAATCAGATTCTTTAAAATACGGATTTTCATCGCGCGGACCATAAACCACTGAGGAAGAAGTGAAAAGAATCTTTGCTTTAAAATTTTTGGCTAATTCCAAAACATTTAAAACGCCAATTGAATTTGCTTTTAAGGTCTCAATTTTAAATTTTTCAAAATTTTTCGCTGAGGTTGGACAAGCTAAATGATAAATTTCTCGGATTCCCTGAAATTTAATTTTTAAATTATCTAATTCCTTAAATGAAAAAGGGTCAATCGGCTCGTTAATATCATGTTTGATAAAATAGAAATTCGGCTGCTGGAGCAAGGACTCAATATTGTGGTATGAAAGCGGAGCTATTAAATTATCAAGACAAATCACGTTGTTGTCTTTAACTAAAGCTTCGCAGAGATGAGAGCCAATAAAGCCAGCGCCGCCAGTGACCAAAACATTTGGTTTCCCAGCTGGATAAAACTTTGAATTCTCTATCATACTTGTTTAATTGAAAGATTTAAACGACCCAGTTGGTCAATTTTAATCAATTTCACCTTGACTTTGTCGCCAACTTTAACCACCCCTTCAGGTTTTCTGACAAATTTTTTTGACAACTCAGAGATATGAATTAAACCTTCTTTGCCTGGCGCAATTTCGGCAAAAGCGCCAAATTCAACCAAACGGGTGATTTTAGCTTCAAAAACCTGACCAATTGAAAAAGAGCCGGTAATCACTTTAATTGAGTTGACTGCTTGTTTAAGTTTTTTTTCATCAACGGAGGTGACGGTCACGGTTCCATCCTGTTCAACTTTAATCTCTACTCCTGTTTCAGCAATAATTCGGTTAATATTTTGACCGCCGGGACCAATTAAATCCCTGATTTTTTTAGTGTCTATTTTAAGAGTCAGCAGTCGAGGGGCATAAGTAGAGAGTTCAGGTCGCGGTTTTAAAATTATTTGTTCCATTGTTTTCAGGACCTCCGATCTTTTTTCAGCGGCCAGAATAAGACTTTCATGAATAACCGCCGGCGTCAAACCTAAAGTCTTGGTATCCATTTGCGCCGCGACCACTCCCTTTTTAGTGCCAACAATTTTAAAATCCATTCCACCCTCGCCATCTTCTAAATCCTGCAAATCAGCAAAAACTTTGTATTTTCTAAAATCCTGTTTTCCCTCTTCTGAAGCTAAACCAATCGCCACCCCAGCCACGGCGTTAGTTATAGGCACTCCGGCATCCATTAGAGAGAGAGAAGAAGCGCAAACCGAAGCCATAGAAGTGGAACCATTTGAAGACAAAACTTCAGAAACAACCCTGATTGTATAAGGAAAACTCTCCTGAGAGGGCAGCACTTCTCTTAATCCTCTTTCTACTAAATAGCTATGACCGGTTTCCCGGCGGCCGGTATATCTTAAAGAAGCGACTTCGCCGCTGCAAAAAGGCAGGAAATTATAATGATGCATAAAACGTTTGCGGCCGCTTTCTTCCATTGTATCTAAATACTGCTCCATTTCCGGTGAACCAAGCGTCACGACTGATAAAACTTGGGTTTCACCCCTTGAAAATAAGGCTGAGCCGTGAACCCGAGGCAGGACGCCAGCCAAAGCATTGATTTGTCTTAATTTCTCAGGTCCTCGTCCGTCAATTCTTTTTCCATTCTCTAAAATCTCCCGATTAATTTCCTGATGAATAATTTTATCAGTTAATTCCAAAATTTTTTCTCTTTTTTCTTTGCTTATATTTTCCTTAAGCAATTTTTTCTCTGCTTCTTCTTTTATTTTTGAAAAAGCGGCAATCCTTTCTTCCTTACTAATCAAAGGTTTTTCAAAAAGAACTTTTTGAGCAATCGGACTAATAATTTTTCCCGCTTCGCTTTTTAGTTCATCCTCTTTGCTTAAATCAATTTTCATTTTTTCTTTGCCAGCGGCTTTGATAATTTCTTTAAAAAAATCTTCAATTTTTACGGCTCGCTCAAGACCTAAGGTAATTGCTTTTTCAAAATCTTCTTCGCTAATTTCCGCAGCGTTTGCTTCAATCATCATCACTCTGCCCTCTCTAACAGAAATTAAAAGATCTAAATCCGAGTGTTCTCTTTCTTCGTAAATTGGATTAAAAATAAATTGACCATTTATTCTGCCTACTCTGATGCCGGAAATCGGACCCTTAAAAGGAATATCAGAAAGACCAAGAGCCAAAGAAGCAGCGTACAAAGCCGCTAAATCCGGGTCGTTTTCCTTGTCAATCGCTAGAACAGTGGTAATAATCTGAACCGGATACCTTAGTCTTTCATCAAATAAAGGCCGTAGACCTCTGTCAATCGCCCGAGCAGCTAAAATTGCTTCATCCGGCGGTCTGGTTTCCCTTTTGATAAACCGAGAACCCTTGATTTTGCCAGCCGCATAAAATCTTTCTTCGTAATCAACAATTAAAGGAAAATAATCAGTTTCCGCCTGCTTTTTCCCCATCACCGCGGTGGCTAAAATCACGGTTTCGCCAATACCAAAAAGACAGCTCCCGTTTGCTTGCCAGGCAACTTTGCCAATTTCGGCAAACATTTTTTTGCCGTCAATTTCTTTTTCAAATTTCATACCAAAATTATTTAATTTTTAAAGTGGTTTCTTAACAAATTTTGTTCGCCTGACAGCGCCAAAATTTGTAGAACCCCCTATAGCAAAAATTTTTCGCCCCTGCCTAAATCAGTAAATTGGTCTGACGCTTCAATTAATTTGGCTGAGGCAGTTTTTTCAAAAGCCATCAGTTCAGCCCGGCAGCCCTTGTTTTCCTGAAGATAAGAAATCAAAGGAATAAAATCGCCGTCACCAGAAACCAAAACAACCGCGTCAAGTCGGTCCGCTAACTTAATCGCATCAACGCATAAACCAACATCAAAATCAGCTTTTTTCATTCCGCCAGGGAAAGTTTGCAGGCCTTTAATTTTTAATTCAAAACCCGATTTGCTTAAAGCGGAAAAAAATTTTTCTTCTTCTCGGGTACCTGATTTCACCACATAAGCAATTGCCCTGATGAGCTGCCTCTCGCCAACCGCTTCTTTTAGGACTCTGCCAAAATCAACATTTCTCTGATAAAGATTTTTAGCAGAGTGATACATATTCTGGACATCAACAAAAACTCCGACCCTTTGAGATGAATATCTTTCTTTAGGCATTGAATTTATCTAATTTTTTTTATAATTTCTTTATACGCTTTCGGCTTATTTTTCTCTAAATATTTTAAAAGTTTGCGTCTGGCAGAAATTTTTTTTACCAAACCCAATTTTAAGGAATAATCCTTATGATGTTTTTTTAAATGCTCGCTTGACTTTTTAATTTCTTGAGTTAAAAGGCCTATTTGGATCTCAACTGAACCAGTATCTTTATCCTGGAGCCTAAAATCAGCGATAATTTTTTGTTTATTTTCTTTTTTCAACATGAAGTTATTATACAAAAAGACAAATTTTAAGTCAACCCC
>CAZSLY010000021.1:0-7978 GCA_964608045.1 uncultured Gammaproteobacteria bacterium
CAAAATTTCTCTTTCCATGGCAAAAACCATCTCTTCATCAGTGATGTTGTTGCCGGTGAAAAGAATGTTTTCAGGGGAGAAACCGGCTTTTACAACTTCAGCAATTTCTCCGGGAGAAACCGCGTCAACCCCCACCCCCTCTTCTTTTAAGATCTTTAAAAGATAAGGGTTGAAGTTCGCCTTGATCGCATAAAGAATTTTTACCGGTTGATAAGCCCGGAAACTTATCCATAAACGATTAATCTGACTCCTAATTTTCTTTTCATCGTAAATAAAAACAGGAGTCCCGAATTCTTCTGCCGCCCTTTCAAAAACTTTCGTCTCAATCATTTTTTCCTCCTTTCGCCTTCTGGCGAAAAAATTCTTTAATTTTTCCTCCTTTATTGGTAATGAAATTTAGTATTTGAAGGATAATAAAAATCTAAAAAAAGTCAAGCCAGTGTGTTTGACAGGCGTCTCTGGTCTTTCAAAATCATCGCAAATTTGGAAAAGTGCTCTTTAATCCTTATAAACAAAAGGGGTTCGGAGCGCAAAAAAAGGGGTCAGACCCCAACGAAAAAATGGACCTGGTCCATTTTTATTTTCTTTTTACCCTACAGTTTTTCGTACAATCTTAAATATTCTCTCGCGCTTTTTTCCCAGGAATAATCTTCTCGCATTACTTTTTTCTGAAGCTTAGACATCAATTTTTTGTTTTGGTGAAAAGAAATCGCCTTCTTTAAAACTTTAACGAATTTGTCTGCATCATATTCCCGGAAAACAAAGCCATTGCCCTCAAGTTTTGAAATTAAACCTAAAAATTGTTTTTTAATTTTTATATTTTTTACTGTATCGCTCAGACCGCCGACTTTTCTGACAATCGGAATCGCGCCGTAGCGCAAAGCAATCATCTGGGTTAAACCACAAGGCTCAAACTTTGAAGGGACTAAAAAAAAGTCAGCACCAGCATAAATCTCTTGAGCTAATTTAGGATCAAATCCAATTTTAGTGGCAATTTTGCCTTTAAATTTTTCACTTAAATCAGACAGGGCTTTTTCATATCTTGGCCCGCCCGAACCTAAAAAGACCGCTCTAAAGTCAAAATCTTGAATTTTAGGAAACCCTTTGGCCACTAATTCCACTCCTTTCTGAAAAGTTAAGCGGGAAATCAGGCCAAAAAGAGGCGCTTCCTCGGAGACATTAAGCCCTAATTTTTTTTCCAAATAAATTTTGTTTTCCTTTTTTAATTCCGGATTTTTAAAAGAATAATTTAGGTAAAGACAAGGATCGGTCGCTGGATTAAAAACTTCGGTGTCTAAACCATTTAAAATCCCTTTAAGGTCTTTTCTTCTGTAAACAAGAGATTTTTTTAGACCTCGAGAAAAATATGATTTAAATAAAATTTCCTCGGCGTAAGTCGGACTGACAGTTGTTAAAAAATCAACGTTTAAAATTCCTTGCTGCATTAAATTTAAGTCTTCTCCCTGTCTTTCTTTCAAACTCGGAACTTCATCTCCTTTTAAACCAAAAAAACCAAGTATCTCTTTAGCGTTACATCGGCCTTGGTTAGCTAAATTATGAATAGTGTATAAAAATTTAGTTTTGATTTTCGGAAAATAAATTTTGCTCAAGACCGGGACAAAAGCAGTATGCCAATCATGTAAATGGATAATTTGAGGCTGCCAGGGAAAATTTGAAAACAAAAAAAGAACAGCCGAAGAAAAAAATAAAAACCTCTGGATTTCAGCAAAAGAACCGCAAAAAGCGGTTCTCTCAAAATAAATACCATCCTGCGAGAGATATTTCTGATTTTCTACTAAATAAACCTTGAGTTTCTCTTGGCCAATTTCTGTTTCAAAAAGATTAATTTTTTCTTTAATTTTTCCGATTTTTACCTCAATCCCTTCTTGAACCAATTTCAAATTATATTTTTTCTCATCAATCACCTCATATTTAGGTAGGACAACTCTGACATCAACGCCTAATTTTTTCAAAGCTAAAGGCAGGGAGCCGACAACATCAGCCAAACCGCCGACCTTGGCTAAAGGACTAAATTCTGAAGCGGCGAATAAAACTTTCATATACCTTTTAAAATTAGATATTTTGCTTCTCCAAATCTAATTAGTTTCTCCATTGTCGGGCCTGGTCGCTGAGGCAATTTTTCACTGGCCTCGCTCCTCGCCACAAGAGCGATAATCCTGATTAGATTCCTAAAAACAAAATAATTAATTTTAAATTCCTGGCCAGCGGTCATTGGACGGGAAAAATAATTTTGAAAAAGAAGGGTTTTTAATTTCTTCATTAAAAGAGGATAAGATTTAGGAAAGTCATATTCAAACATCAGTTCGGTGTTAATCAAAAAATTACCGAGGTCGTTCATTGGCTCGTAAGCCGAACTATTGGAGAAATCCAGCAGTTTAATCTGGCGGTTATTGATTAAAATATTCCGGCTATAAAAATCGCCGTGCGTCAGTTGATGAAACTCGGGAAGAAAATATTTTTCGTATTTATTCCTTAAAAATTGGCATCTCCTTTGCCAGAACGAAATTTTGTCAAAGCCCGCTGGCCAAAATCGTTTAACCAATCTTAATTCCCGGCGACAGGCTCTGGCTTCTGATTTTCTATCCTGGTTGACAAAATTGTCTTTCTTGGTCACTTCTATTTGATGAAATCTTTTGAGCGCTTTCACCAGCCGAGGGATCTGCGCTAAAAATTTTTGGTCCTGACGTTGATTGCTCAATGCCTGCAAAAAATAACCAGGGATAAATTCATAAAGATAGAGATTAAATGAAGACAAATATTCTAAGGGTCTGGCAACTAGGTCATTTAAACCGCGCTGCCATAAAAATTTAGTGGTCAGAAAATCGTTTAAAATCTCGCGGCTCGGTCCCTGCTCGGCTTTAGCCGCCACTTCCTTTTCAAAGATATTTTTTTCTTTGTCTAAAAGCTTTAAGCGGTATTTGACAACCACTCGCCGATAGTTAAAATAAACTTTCAAGAGTTTAATCTCGCAATCAATCAATTTTTTCGCCAGGAAATATTGGCCGGCCTTTTCGTTAAAAAAATTTTTTGCCCATGCCCGGCTTAATAAAAACTTAATTGATTTCATATTTTTCTAATTTCTGGTTGACCGGGTTGAATCTTTTTATATTTTTCTTTATATCTATCCATTAGTTTCCTTAATTCTAAATCAGCTATCTCTGACCTTAAAACATCAACCGCATGTATAGCGTCGTAAATGTCTTTTTTCGTTTCCAATTTAAAGATAGCGTCTCGCCAGAAAATAGCCTTTTCAAAATTTTTTCTTTTAGCCGCTTCAAACATTTTTTTTTCCATTGTCTTTAAAAAAGCAAAATAAACTTCTGGCTTGCCTTGCTCAAACGTTCTTTCTTTAAAAGGAATTTTTACTGCCTCCCTGTATTTTCTCGCCATTTCCCCAATTTTTCCGCTTCTTTGCCACCAAAAAGCAGTGGATAAAATGTTTTTATAAAAATCTTGACCAATTTTGATCTCTGATTTTTTGATTGACGGCAAAATCTTTAGAGCTTGAAGAGCCGCCCAGGCGCCTTTTTCAATCATTTCAATACTCCACCAGGGTTCTCCTGAGGCCCAAAAAAATTGGTCTGAAGCCACAGCTTTATCAATCTTTTCTTGAATTCTTGCTTCACATCTCTTTTTGTTGGCTAATCGTAAAAGATAGTTTACAAAAGCCCATTGAAATTGATGAACTTTATTTTTAGGATTTTTCCAAGAATAAAATTGGATCCCTTTTTCAATATCATCAGAAGAAGAGGCCCAGGTTGATTTAACCGGCTCGCTTTCTCCTTCTATTTTAAAGTAAGAAGATAATTCTCTAAAAAAAAGATGTTTTGGTCTATCGGCTGAAATAATTTTAAAAAAACATTTTTCCAGCCCTGGCCGATGATGACCAAAGGTTTCGCCATCCATGGCCGTACAAAGATAAACGTTTTTGTTTAAATCGTCCTTTATTAAATCGTGAAATTCTTTTTTATTTCTAATTATTGCGCTCATAATGCAATTAGAGACCCTTCTCTCTCTGAAAACAACCATTAGATTGTTTGTTTTTTTTATTTTAAAAAGCCTGTCTTTAGGCGGATAATTTTTCCCCCCATCATAAGAAATCTCATCTAAAAGAATCACTTTATAACCCATATCTGAGACAACCTTCCCAACTTTGGAGCTATAAGCCATCTCCGGCGGGAAAAAACAAACCGGCTGATAAGACTCGCCAAAATATTTTTTATTCGTTTGATAATTTTCAATAATTTGACGGCGAATGTCCTCTTCTTCTAAAAAAGGCAAGAGGGCATGATATTTCGCTGTTTCAGTAAATTCTAATCTCTGAGTTTGAGCAAGTTTTTTGATATTTTCTATTACATCAATATATCCCTTTTTCGTCAAAAGCTCAGTTAAAGCAGCGTTAATATTAAGATTAATTTTTAGATTCTTTATTTTCAAAAAACCCTTAAATAAAGGCCGATAAGATTCATTAACCACTCTTTCTAAAATCTCGTCTGACTGATCAGTTGGTTGATAAATATGGAGGAAATTGAGCCAAAACATAAAATAAAGTTTTTATTTAGTATTATGAATTTTAACCGCTTTTTTATATAAAGCAATATACCGTTTAGCCGGCAGATTCCAGGAATAAGTCTCTCTCATCGCTCTTTTGGCTAATTTCTGCCAAGCGCTTTTTCTTTTGTAATTTTCCAAGGCCCTGACAATTGCCATTAATAATTCTTTTTCTTCATAATGATGAAAAATAAAACCATTACCCCGGCCTGTTTCCGGATTGTAGTTGCTAATTGTTTCCCCCAGCCCGCCTATAGCCCTGACAATTGGAATTGAACCGTAACGGAGACTAACAATCTGGGAAAGGCCGCAAGGTTCAAACCTTGAAGGTAAAAGATAAACATCAGAAGCAGCATAAATTTTTCTCGCCCAGTCCTCTTTAAAAGGAGTGATAAAAACAAATTTTTTAGGATGTCTTTTCCTAAAATTTTTTAAAGTTTCCACATATTCTTCCTCGCCAGTGCCGACAATCGCTATCTGCAAATTTAATTTTAAAAAATTGTCTAAAATTTTAAGCAAAAGGTCAAATCCTTTTTGTTCGCTCAGCCGATGAGCCAGACCAATTAAAGGAATTCTTTTATCAGTTAAAAGCCCAAATTCCTGTTGAAAAGCGATTTTATTTTCAACCTTTCTCTCAAAAGAATCAAAATCATAATTGACATAAATTTCAGAATCAAAGTTTGGATTAAAAACTTTATAATCAATGCCATTAATAATTCCATAGAGTTTCTCTTTTCTTTTTTGCAAAAGATTATCAAGGCCGCAGCCGAACTCCGGCGTCAAAATTTCTTTGGCATAACGCTCGCTGACCGTGTTGATTAAATCAGCAAACATAATTCCTCTTCTGGCAAAATTAACCCATTTGAATTTGTCTTCTTCCATTTTTGAAAGATCGCCTCCGTCGTCTCTTTTTTCTTGAGGCACTTGCCAAAAATCAAAAGCTCCCTGAAAAAAAAGATTGTGAATGGTAAAAAGGGCGGCTGTTTTTTCAAACACTGGCTCTTTCTGATAAATAGTTTTCAAAAAATAAGGGGCCAATCCTGTATGCCAATCATGACAATGAATAATGTCCGGAGAAAATTTGAGAATTTTCAAAAGCTCTAAACAAGCCAGATTAAAAAAAAGGAAGCGCAAGCCGTTATCAGGGCAGTTATAAATTTCATTTCTTGAAGAAAATAATTCCTCCTGAACCACAAAAAACACGGGATACTTGTCAGGCGACATCACTTTTTTAAAAGAAAAATCAAAGCGATAATCAGCGAAAGACAAAGAAACCGCTTGGGATAAATCTTCAAGCGGCAAATTTTGTTTTTTTATAAATTTATAAAATGGGCTGATGACAATTACTTGATGACCCAAACGATTCAGGGCCCGGGGCAAAGACCTGACAACATCAGCCAGTCCTCCTGTTTGCGAATAAGGAGAAATTTCACTGGCAAGGTGGGCAATCCTGATCTTTTTCATAAGTTTTATGCTGATAAGCGATTAAAGCGATCCCTAAAGCATCGGCCGCATCATCAGGCCGGGGCAAAGAAGGAAGATTGAGAAGTCTTTTGACCATATTTTGAACCTGATTTTTGTCTGCCCGGCCAAAACCGGTTAAGAACTGCTTAATCTCTAAGGGAGTGAATTCTTTAAAAGAGATTTTTTCTTCTTCAGCTAAAAGTAGAATCACGCCAATCGTTTTGCCGACATTAATCGCGGTTTTAGCGTTTTTAGCAAAATAAATATTTTCAATGGCTAAAAGACCGGGGTTGTATTTTTTAATAATTTTTTTTAATTCTTGATAAATTTTTCTAAGTCTTTTAGAAATCCGCTCACGAGCTTTTGAAGAGATAATGCCATAGCTAAGAGCACGGCTTTTCTCTTTGTTAAATTCGACGACCGCAAAGCCAGTGGTGGCGAGTCCCGGATCAATTCCTAAAATAATCATGTTTCAAATTAAAAATTAAAAGTCAAAAGTCAAAAATATAACTAACCATGAATGAATTGTCTGTATATTTGTTGATTATTCAATATTAGTATAATAATCACTGATGTCCGGGTCTTCGTCTAACTCTTTGAAAATCTCATCAATTTTTTTCTGGTCTTCTTCAGAAATTTTAACATAATTTTTAGCGAACCATTCAATCTCCGCGTAATCAGGAATTATTTTTTTGCCTTCTAAAAATTCTTTAATCTTTTGCAAATTCTCCGGCTTGGTGTAAATGACAATTTCTCCTTCCTCTTCTTTAAAATCTTCAATCCCTCTGTCAATCAGTTCTAATTCCATCTCTTCTTTATTTTCAATTTTTGTCGGCTCAGCAATTCGCAAAACCCCCTTTTTCCCAAACATCCAAAGAATGGAATTTCGGCCGCCCAAGCTGCTGCCATATTTGTTTAAAATTCTTCTTAAACCGGCGGTCGTTCTGTTTTTGTTGTCAGTTAAGGCCTCAACCACAATTGCGCTTCCGCTTGGTCCTAAAATTTCATAAGTTGCTTCTTCAATCTGGCCTTTTTCTCCTTCGCCTAAACCGCGTTTAACTGCCCGTTCTACATTTTCTTTTGGCATATTCGCTTTGTTTGCCTGCTCAATCGCAATTCTTAATTTAAAATTTGTTTCTTGATTAGGACCAGCCTGACGCACGGCCACAGTGATTAAGCGGCCTAATTTAGTAAAGAGAGCGCTTTTTTTTGCGTCTAAAGCTCCTTTGAAATGTTTTAATTTCGCCCAGCGGGAATGCCCGGACATAAGCTTAATAACTTAATAACTTATAACTTACAACTTACAACAAAGGTGAGCCGACAATCGCCTGATAAAGCCAAAAAATAATTGGCCGCAAAAGAGGAAAGCCAAAAACAATAAACATCAGTAGAAGAAAAGGACCGTAAGCGAATAAAAATAGTTTCACCGCGATTGCTTTTTCCGGCAAAAAAGCCATTAAAAGATGAGAGCCGTCCAGGGGCGGAAAAGGAATTAAATTAAAGACAGCTAAAAGCAAATTAGCGTAAACGACAATTGAAAGCACTCCGGCTAAAGCGCCCTGGAAGAGAAAACGAATCATTAAACCAAAAATCAAAGCCACTAAAAGATTAGCCAGAGGACCAGCAAAAGCAACATACGCCGGACCGTATTTTCTATTTTTTAGATTATAAGGATTAAATGGCACTGGCTTAGCATAAGCAAAGAGAAAAGAGCCGCCTGAGATAAGAAGAAGAAAAAGAGGCATTAAAATTGTGCCAAAAAAATCAAGATGGGCTAAAGGGTTAAGCGTCAAGCGGCCGGCATTTTTTGCTGTTGAATCTCCTAAATAATCTGCCGTGGCCGCATGGGAGTATTCATGAATAATAGCTGAGAAAATAATAATTACTAGAAAAAAGAGAGAGGCTTTCATAATTTACAAATTTATTTTCTTTGTTATAATTA
>CAZSLY010000022.1:0-4631 GCA_964608045.1 uncultured Gammaproteobacteria bacterium
CTTTCGCCAAGGCTTCAGGTGGCCTGCGGCCAACAGTTAAGAATTAATGTTGGTTGAATGTGCCGAAGATAATAGCGAAAGGTGCAACCCGTAGCTTTATGCGAAGGGTTGCAAAAATTATGTATATGTATTACGTTTATCTTCTTAAGCTTAAAAACAATAAAATATATACCGGTTCAACACCAAATTTAAAAGAGAGACTTCGAGAACACGAAGAAGGTAAATGCAACTCTACCAGAAATCTGAGGCCAATAAAACTTTTATGGTATTGCGCTTTCTTAAATCGCCTTAACAGCGAGGAGATTTGAAAGTTATTTAAAAAAGGGTTCTGGACAGGCTTTCAGAAATAAACATTTCTTGAATTAATAATTAGTTCTATGGTTAGTTAATAATTTATTAAATTTTAGATTTATTAAGTACTATCGGATTAATCACAATATTACCTCAAAAGAACTTCGTCTTTTAGACGAAGAAGGAAAATATTTAGGCATCTTTTCAAAAGAAGAAGCCCTAAAAGTCGCCGAGGAAAAAGGGCTTGATTTGATTGAAATTGATCCTAAAGCCAATCCGCCAGTTGCCAGAGTGATGGATTTTGGTCAATTCAGGTACGAACAGAAGAAAAAAGAAAGCAAACAAAAAAAGAAAAAAGAACCGGAACTAAAAACCTTACGATTAAGTCTGAAAATTAGCCAACATGATTTAGAATACAAAAAAGAACAAATAGAAAAATTTTTAACGGAAAAAGACAAGGTTAAAGTTGAGATAATGTTAAGAGGAAGAGAAATGACTTTAGAAGATCAGGCTAAAAAAATCCTGGAAAATTTGGCTCAGGATTTATCGGAAAAAGCTTTAAAGGCAGAACTTCCTCAAAAAAGCGGCAAAAAAATTTTTATTCTCTTAGAACCCAAATAAATACTATGGCTATGACCTCAATCGCAAAAAGATTCAAAATCACTAAAAAAGGAAAAATCCTTCATAAACGTTGCGGTCAGGATCATCTTCGGGCTAAGAAAAAAGGCAAGGCAATCAGGGCCAAAAGAAAAGAAAAAGAAATCGCAGTTTTTAAAAAAATTTTAAGAAGTAGTTTATGAGAGTTAAAAGAGGAAAAGCACATCTTAAGCATAGAAAACACCTTCTTGAAAGAGCGAAGGGTTTCAAATGGGGCCGTAAAGCAAAGATTAAACTGGCCAAACCGGCAATTTATAAAGCTGGGGAGCACGCTTACCGCGATAGAAAAAGAAAGAAAAGAGAATTCCGCGCTTTATGGCAGATAAAAATTAATGCGGCTTGCAGAAAAGCGGGCCTTAGTTATTCAAAATTTATCCATCAATTAAAACTTAATAAAATTGGACTTAATCGCAAAATCTTGGCTGATTTAGCGGAAAACCAGCCGGAAATCTTTGAAAAAATTGTTGAAGAGGTAAAATAAAAATCTTTCAAAAACATAAAAACGTTGGCCAACGTTTTTTTATTTACTTTAATTTATCAAACCTATCACAAGCTCCGCAAGCCTGTAATCCCTGCCTGCCATCGCTCATGCCCCCGCCGTGAATCGAACACGGATCACAGGTTCCGCAAACCTGCACTCTATCCGTTGAGCTACAGGGGCTCAGACCATGGCGGGCAGGTATCCATCAAGCTATGAAGAAGACCCCTTAAACTATATTTTTAGCCATTGTTTCAATCTTTCAAAAACTGAGTCTTCTTTTCTTTCTAAATCCTCTTTCACCCGTTCTTTTAAAATTTCTCTTAATTTAATCGGATCTTGCTTTTCTAAAGAAACGGAAAATTCCAGATTCAGGACGCCCTTAGGATTAAGAAAAAGTTTTTTTGAGCCCTGGGGCTCGTAAATTATCCAAAAAGTTTCAATTTGATCAAAGCGATAAAACTTTTGGGCAACCATAATGCCGTCTTCATAAATACTGGCTTCTTTCTGCTGCGCCGGCCGATTCCATTCACTGATCAAAATCACTAAAAATAAAATAAGGAAGATCAGAAAAAGGAAGTTCTTGGTAAAAATGCAAACCACCATCAAACCCAAAAAAATGACAAAAATCAAAGTGTAAAAACCAGTGGTTTTTTTGCCTTTGTCTTTTTCCCAAAATTCCCAAGAGAGAAGTTTTTTGCCTAAAGGATCAGTTGGAGCAATTTGTTTTTTTTCTGGCATAATTTAATAATAGCAAAAATCTTAAAATTTACAAGTAATTTTTTGTTTTTAAAAGATAGCCTTCTTTGGTATCCTCAACTAATAAGCCATTTTTCTCTATTTCTTTCCTTAAAAAATCAGCTTTTTGAAAATCGCCTTTTCTTCTTGCTTCCTCTCTTTCTTTAATCAATTTTTTAACTGCTGAACTTTTAATTCTTTCTTTTAAAACCTTCTTGTATTCTTCAAACAGATTTTCAATAAAACCAAAAACTTTGTCAATTTCAAAGATAAATTTCTTTATTTTATCCGCCTGGCTTACATTAATCCTCTCTGCCAATTTATTTATCTCGTTCATAAAATCAAAGATAACGGCAAAAGCTTGGCTGATATTCAGGTCATCGTCTAATGCTTTTTCAAAAGCATTTTGGCAATTGTTAATGAGAAAATCGATCTTTAATTTGTTTGGTTTTTTGTTTTGAACGAAATCAAGATTGATTAAAAAATTAATAAATTTTTCTGCGATTGTTCTCGCTGTTTCAAATTCATTGAAAATAAAATTCAAAATCTGGCGATAATTGGTTTTTAAAAGAATAACCCGTAAAAGCAAGGGATGATAATTTCTCGCTTTTAAATCTTTTAAAGCATAGAAATTGCCTAAGGACTTACCCATTCTCTGACCTTCAACGAGTAAATGCTCGTTATGCACCCAGAAATTGACAAATTTTTTACCAGTGGCTGCTTCTGATTGAGCAATTTCATTACTGTGATGAGGAAAAATCAAATCAATCCCGCCAGTATGAACGTCAAAATGTTCGCCTAAATACTTCATTGACATAGTTGAACATTCAAGATGCCAACCAGGCCTGCCTTTGCCAATTTCTGTTTCCCAAAAATTTTCACCATCTTCCTTTTGCCAGGCCTTCCATAAAACAAAGTCATTCACTTCTTCTTTGCTATATTCGTCTTTTAGGACCCGGCCGCTTGCTCCTTTTTTTAAATCTTGTTTTTCAAGCTGGGACAGCTGACCATAACTTTTAAATTTGGAAATTTTAAAGTAGATAGAATTATTGCTCCGATAAGTATAGCCATTTTTTTCAAGTTTTTTAACCAGAGCAACCATTTCTTTAATATGCTCAGTGGCTCTGGACATAATCTCCGGTTTTTCAATGTTCAACGCTTCTAAATCCTCAAGAAAAACCTTTAAATAAAAATCAGTAAATTCTTTTAAGGTTTTTCCCGCTTTTTGGCTCTCTCTGATAGTTTTATCATCAACATCAGTCACGTTCATCACCTGTTTAACTTTAAAGCCTTTGTATTTTAGGAAACGCTTAAGTAAATCGGCCACAAGATAAGCCCTAAAATTACCGAGATGAGCGTAGTTATAAACAGTCGGGCCGCAGGTATAAAGCCCAACTTTATTTTTTTTAATTGGCTTAAATTCCTCAATTTTTCTTGAAAGAGTATTATAAATTTTAAGCATAGTAAGTTCAATTTAGAAGTGCAACTTTAAGTGGTATTAACTTATTTAAATGGACCTGTATTAAATAGACCTGTCCCTTATTTTTTTATATCAACTAATAACGAATTTATACGAATGTACGAATAAACTCGTGAATCTTCTGCTGATAATTTGTTTCATAATTTGTATATTCGTAAAGATTTGAATGGACCTGTTTAAATGTTTAAATGGTTTAAATGTTTAAATGGACCTGTCCCTTTTTTCTTATTGGCGGTGGGAGAGGGATTCGAACCCCCGAGACTGTTTCCAGCCTACTCGATTTCAAGTCGAGCGCTTTCGTCCACTCAGCCATCCCACCTAAAAAATCAGGCTCCCTTGCCCATAATCCCGTCTTTGAAATAATCAACCAGTTCTTTGAAAGATTTTTTGCCGCCCGGCATTTTTCTAATGTAGCTTGAAAGAGTTAAGAAAAAGAGACTGCCTAAAATGCTGACAATGCCGCTAAAAATGAAGATTCCCTGGAAACCGATTTTTTCCGCAATCCAGCCGCCGCTTAAAGTGGTTAAAGCTAAAATAAAACCAACTGCCGTACTGTTAATTCCCCATTCAATATTTTCTTTTCCTTTATCAATATGCCGGGTAAAAATTGAATTCCAAGAAGTCACCCGCAGAGCATCGCCAAAAGCTAAAACCATATGAAGAAAATAAATATGAATTGCTTGAGTAGAAAACAAAAAGCAAAAAGGAACTAAAGAAATTAAGAAAGAGCCAACGGTCAGAGCAAAAGCATCGTCATCTTCAGAAGGAAGTTTGTCCAAAAGTTTAGCAATCGGCATCTGAACAATAGATTTTATAATCCAATAAATAGCCGCGGCATTGCCAATAACAATCAAATTGCCGTCAACGATTTGTCTGGTGACATAAACCGCGAAAAAGGGATTAATAAAGCCCCAGGCGCCGGTAATGGTGATATTCCCCTGAATCAAAACCGCAATGATTTTGTTCATTTCAAGCTTGATTTTCATA
>CAZSLY010000022.1:4731-5934 GCA_964608045.1 uncultured Gammaproteobacteria bacterium
AAATTTTTCAATCTCTTAATCACATGCGGATATCTCTCATCGTCTGTCACCAAAGCTAATCTGAAATAACCTTCGCCGTATTCACCAAAACCAGCGCCAGGTGCTGTCGCAATACCGGTCTTTTTTAAAAGATACTCGCTGAACTCCAAAGATTTCATTTTAAATTTTTTGGGGATTTTTATCCAAAGATACATTGTCGCTTTGGGCTTTTTAACCTCAAAACCGATTTTATTTAGATTCTCAACTAGATAATCCCGTCGTTTCCCATAAACTTTCTGCATTTTTTTCTTCTCGTCCTCTGGCCCTTCTAAAGCCGCTACCCCCACCAGCTGAATCGCGCTAAAAACTCCGTAATCAACAAAAGATTTGAATTTTTCTAAATTGGCAATGACTTCTTTATTGCCAATCACAAAACCCAAACGCCAGCCAGCCATATTATAACTTTTGCTAAAACTAAAAAATTCAACGCCATTCTCCATCGCTCCCGGGGTTTGCAAGAAACTCGGCGCCTGGTAGTTGTCAAAAACAACATCTAAATAAGCAAAATCATGAATGACCAGAAAATTATATTTTGAAGCTAAAGAGACTATTTTTTCAAAAAGCTCTCCTGAATCTAAGATGGCGGTTGTCGGATTATTCGGATAAGAGACAATCAAGATTTTTGCTTTTTCAAAAATTTTTTTCGGCACTTTTTCTAAATCAGGCAGATAATTATTCTTTTCCAAAAGTGGTAAAGGAAAAATTTGACCGCCAGCTAAATAAACACCATTGAAATGAACCGGATAAGTTGGATTCGGCACTAAAGCTAAATCTCCTTTCTCAAGATAAGCCATTAGGCAATGGCATAAACCTTCTTTGGAACCAACTAAAACCAAAACCTCTGTTTCCGGATCAATTTTCCTGCCATACCGGCTTTCATACCAAACAGCAATCGCTTTTCTTAAACGAGGCATTCCTTTTGCCTGAGGATAGCGGTGAGTTCCCGGATGATTTTTAACCGTGTCAATTAATCGCTCAACCAGATGAGACGGGGTCGGCTCATCAGGATTGCCCATCTCAAGATCAATCACATCCATCTTCTTCTTTCGCATCTCGTCTTTCAATTTTTTAATGCGAGCAAATAAATAAGGCGGGAGGCTTTTAAGTTTTCCGGTCGGCTCAATCATTTCTCCATTATATTCATTATTTTCTATTTGTCCACCC
>CAZSLY010000022.1:6034-7881 GCA_964608045.1 uncultured Gammaproteobacteria bacterium
TTTAAAAGACCTTCTTTATTATTTCCCTCTAAGATACGATGATTTTCGCAAAATTTCCTCTATTGCCCAAATAAAAACAACTGGCTCTGGCGTAATTAAAGGAAAAATTATCGCCATTAAAAACAAGCGCAGTCCGCAAAAAAGAATGCTTATTACCGAAGCAATTATCTCTGACCAAACTGATTCCCTGAAAGTTGTCTGGTTCAATCAGCCATTTTTAACCAAAATAATTAAACCGGGAGAGACCTTGTATTTAGCCGGCAAAATAGAACATAATGAAGATTATGGCTTAGAGCTTCTAAATCCAAGTTATGAAATTTACAGAGGAAAATCGCCGCTTCATTTTGGCCGGTTAGTGCCGGTTTATCCTCTAACCTCTGGTTTGAGCCAAAAACAATTGCGCTTTTTAATTAAAAATACTTTAGCAAAAACAAAAATCAAAGACTGGCTGGCGCAAAAGATTAAAGACCGCTACAATTTAACTCCTCTTCCTTTTGCTTTAGAGCAAATTCATTTTCCTAAAAATCAGACAGCCCAAAAATCAGCCTTAGAAAGACTTAAGTTTGACGAACTTTTCTTTATTCAACTCAGGAATGAAACTTTCAAAGAAAAGATAAAAAAACAAAAAGCTTACAAAATAGAATTTAAGCTTAAAGAAACAAAAAAATTTGTTGAGGGCCTGCCTTTTAAATTGACTGAAGACCAGAGAAAAACCAGCTGGCAGATTCTCAAAGACTTAGAAAAAGAAAAACCAATGAACCGCTTGCTTGAAGGAGAAGTCGGCTCCGGGAAAACGTTGGTCGCTGCTCTTGCCATTTTAAATACAGCTTTAAATAATTTTCAAACTGCTTATCTGGCGCCAACTGAAATTTTAGCCGTTCAACAATTTAAAAATATCTCTCGGTTTTTAAAAAGCTACAAATTTAAAATCGCTCTTTTGACCAGAAGTAATTTCAAAATTGGTCAAAAGAAAAGTTCTAAAAAAGAAATTCTTAAAAAAATTGCCGAAGGAAAAATAGATTTAGTCATTGGTACTCATACTTTAATTCAGGAAGAGGTTTACCCTGTTAAATCTCCTGCCGAAGGTGGGGGTGCGACAAAGTCGCAATTTAACAGGGTAAAATTTAAAAAATTAGCTCTTTTAATTGTTGATGAACAACATCGCTTTGGCGTAGTTCAACGTCAAGTTTTATTAAGCCAACAAAAAATTTCCCCTCATTTTCTTTCCATGACCGCCACCCCTATTCCCCGCTCTTTAGCTTTAATTTTATACGGTGACCTTGATCTCTCAGTTATTAAAGAAAAACCAGCTGGCCGAAAGGAGATTAAAACTCAGATTGTAAAATTAGAAGGACAAAAAGAGGTTTACGAATTTTTAAGAGAAGAAATTAAAAAAGGCAGGCAGGGTTATGTTATTTGTCCTTTGATTGACCCTTCTGATAAACTTGGATCTAAGTCGGTTAAAGAAGAAACAGAAAAAATTACCAAAATCTTTCCTGAATTTAAAATTGCTTGTTTGCACGGCCGCTTGAAAGCCGAAGAAAAAAACAAAATTATGGCTGATTTCTCTAAAAATAAAATTAAGATTTTGATCGCCACGACCGTGGTTGAAGTTGGAATTGATGTGCCAAACGCTTCTTTAATGATTATTGAAAACGCGGAAAGATTTGGTCTGGCTCAACTCTATCAATTAAGAGGCAGAATCGGCCGCAGCAGTTACGAATCTTTTTGCTTTTTAATGCTTGGTGAAAAAAGCAAAAATGCTTTTTTAAGGCTGCAAGCCCTGCTTGAGGCAAAAAACAGCTTAGAGCTCGCGGAAAAAGACCTTTCCTTGCGCGGGCCAGGGG
>CAZSLY010000023.1:0-7769 GCA_964608045.1 uncultured Gammaproteobacteria bacterium
GAAATGATCAATTATCAATGATCAATTATCAATTAATTTTCAATGAATCAATTTTCAGATAAAAAGAAAAAATACGATTTAGAGGAAAGAACAGCAAAATTTGCCGAAGAAATAATTGATTTAGTTAAATCTATTGGAGAAAACGCGGTAAATAAAAGGATTATCATTCAATTAGTTGGAGCCGCTGGTTCAATTGGCGCTAATTATTGTGAAGCTACTGAAGCAGAAAGCAAAAAAGATTTTATTCATAAAATAGGAATCTGTAAAAAAGAAATAAAAGAGACAGGACATTGGTTGAGACTTTTGGCTAGAAGCAATATTGAATATAAAGAAAAAATTAGAAAATTTTGGCAGGAATCTCATGAATTGCTTTTAATCTTTTCAAAAATTAATCAATCTGCGAAAAACAAAATTGAAAATTAAATAATTGATGATTATTTGGAAATTGATAATTGAAAATTTTAATAATAATTCATTGAAAATTGATAATTGAAAATTGAAAATTAATTAAATTATGCTTTCCCCTAAAAAAACAAAATTTAGAAAAGCTCATAAAGGAAGAAGACGTCTTGTAGGAACAGCAACCTCAAGGATTAATTTAAAGTTTGGCGAGTTTGGTCTTAAGGCCTTAGAAACACAATGGATTAGCGCAAAACAAATTGAGGCCGTAAGGAGAACAGTGATGCATCATTTTAAAAGAAAAGGAAAAATATGGTTGAGGATTTTTCCTGACAAGCCTGTAACTGCTAAATCAGCGGAAACGCCAATGGGCATGGGCAAAGGAGCGGTTGACCATTATGTGGCGCCAATAAAAAAAGGAACGATTATTTTGGAGGCAACCGGGGTTGATAAAGAAACTGCCGAGGAGGCTTTTCGTTTAGCCTCTTCTAAGTTGCCAGTTAAAACTCAATTTGTTTCTCAAATTTAATATGAAAATCAAAGAATTAAGATTAAAAACAAAAGAAGAATTAGAAAGGTTACTTGGGGAATTAGAAAATAAATTAAGAGACCTACGTTTTGCTTTAACGCTAAAGCAACAGAAAAATGTCAGAGAGTTGAGAAAAACGAAAAAAACAATTGCCCAAATTAAAACAATTCTTAAGGCATAATTATGGAACAAAAAACAAAAAAACAAATTTTGCAAGGGAGGGTTGTTTCTGACAAAATGAAAAAGACAATTGTGGTTGAAGTTGAAAGGTTAAAGACCCATCCTTTGTATCAAAAAAAATATAGGGTGAGTAAAAAATATAAGGTTCATGATGAAAAAAAGGAGGCGCAGGTTGGCGATTTGGTTAGTTTTATTGCTTGCCGTCCTTTTTCCAAAGAAAAAAAATGGCGACTCTTAAAAATTCACAATTCGTCAGCTAATAACTTATAACTATACTATGATTTGGGTTGGGACAATGTTAAATTTAGCTGATAATAGCGGAGCAAAAAAGGTTCGATGTATTCACCTTCATGAAAAAAAATCAAGAGCGAGTGTTGGTGATTTGATTACCGTGGTGATTAAAGAGGCCCTGCCTTACTCAATAGTCAAAAAAGGCGAGGTTAAAAAAGCAGTCGTCGTCAGAACTAAAAAGGAATTCAAAAGACCAAGCGGTATTTATCTTCGTTTTGATGACAATGCTGTAGCTTTAATTGACCCTAAAACGAAGATGCCTCTTGGCACGAGGATTTTCGGTCCAGTTGCCAGAGAATTAAAAAATAAAGGATATACTAAAATAATTTCTTTAGCGCCCGAAGTTTTATGACCCGCCTAAATTTTTAACATTAACTTTATTTTATGTTTTATCTTTATATCTTAGAAAATTTAAAAAACAAAGAATTATCTATTATTTATTAAAAACTTAGGCGAGGTATGAGAATTAAAAAAAATGACGTCGTCCAAATTATTAGCGGTAAAGATAAGGGAAAAAGAGGAAAAGTCCTCAGGGTTTTCCCTAAAATTAATAAGGTTTTGGTTGAAAATTTGAATTTGCTGATTAAACATCAGAAGCCAAGACGCCAAGGTGAAAAAGGACAAATTTTAAAAATGCCAGCTCCGCTCCATCTTTCTAAAGTGATGCTTGTCTGTCCACGTTGTCATCAAAAAACTCGGGTCGGTTATCGAATTTTAGCTGATGGAAGCAAGGGGAGGGAATGCAAAAAATGTAAGAGTTTTATCTGAAATTATGTTGTCTTTAGAAAAAAAATATTTGAAAGAGGTTGTGCCAAAATTCAAGGAAAAGTACGGGCTGAAGAATGATTTGATGGTGCCAAAAATAGAAAAAGTAGTGATTACTGTCGGTCTTAATCGGGCTTTAAGCGAGAAAAACTCTGATTATCTTAAATGGCTCAGCGAGAGTTTGATGAAAATTACTGGTCAAAAGCCGGTTACTACATTGGCTAAAAAATCAATTTCTGAGTTTAAAATTAGAGAGGGAACTCCGGTTGGATTAAAAGTGACTTTGAGAAAAAAAAGAATGAACGATTTTTTGTTTAAATTAATAAATGTGGCCCTGCCAAGAGATAGGGACTTCAGAGGCCTTCCTTTAAATTCTCTTGATAAACAGGGAAATTTATCTTTAGGTTTTAAAGAACAAGCTATTTTCCCAGAAATTAATGCCGCTGAAGCGCCTTGCCTTCATGGTTTAGAGGTAACAATTAAAGTTAAAACAAAAGACAGGGAAAAAGCAAAATATTTATTTGAATTATTAGGTTTTCCTTTTAAACCCAGCCCTTTCTAAAGTCCCAATTTTTTAAATTTTTTCGCATGACAACTAAATCACAAATGGCTAAATCTTTTTTAAAGAAGCCGAAATATTTAACTCGCCTGAAGCGGCGTTGCTGGCGCTGCGGTCGAACTCGAGGTTATATGCGAGAGTTTGGCCTTTGTCGGATTTGTTTCCGAGAATTAGCTCAAAAAGGAGAGCTGCCAGGCATTAGAAAAGCAAGTTGGTAAATTTATGAGCAAAAAAACAGTTATTAACGCTTTAGTTCAATTCAAGAACGCTTTAAAAGTTAGAAAGAAAGAAGTGGAGATGCCTTATTCAAAAATGATTTTTTCAATTTTTGAAATTTTTAAGCGAGAGGGCTTGATTGAGAAAATAGAGATTATCAAAACGGGTGGAAGAAGAAAAATAAAAGTTGTTTCTAAAGAGCCTTTTTTAAGGGAGATAAAAATAATTTCTCGACCTGGTTGGCCCATTTATCTTCCTTTTAAAAAGATTAGAGAGGAAAAAGGTTTTCTTATTATCTCTACTCCTTTTGGCCTTTTGAGCTTAGACGAAGCAAAAGCAAAAAGAACCGGCGGCGAACCAATCTGCAAGATTTATTTTTAGCCTAAATTAAAGATTAAGATTCTATCATAAGTTAAATAATTTTCATATATGGGTAAAATCAGCCAAAAACCAATTTTACTGCCTGAAAAAGTGGAGGTAAAAATTGAAGGACAACTCATTGAAGTTAAAGGTCCTTTAGGTACCCTAGATTACAAATTTCCTAAATTTGTTAAAATACTTAAAGAAGGACATTCCTTAAAAGTAGAAGTGGAAAATGAGGAAGAAAAGAAACAAAAAGCCATGCAAGGAACCGCTACTCGATTAATAGAAAATATGATTAAAGGCGTAACCTCGGGCTTTAAAAAGAAATTAGAACTTATCGGCGTTGGTTTTAATGCTGGGATTAAAGACAAGAATCTAATTTTAATCCTTGGTTTTTCAAGCCCTATAAATTTTGCTATTCCCCAGGGAATTAAAATTACGGTGGAAAAGGGGACGGTTATTACCATTGAAGGGATAAACAAAGAATTGGTTGGAGAAACCGCCGCCCGACTGCGTCATTTTAAATCGCCAGACCCATATAAAGGAAAAGGAATTAAATATGAAGGAGAGGAAATTAGAAAGAAAGCAATGAAAAAAGTAGCGGTTACTCCCACTGCCTAAACCCACCTAAGTTTTCATTCAAACTACGCTTTTCTCTAAATTTTAGTAAAAATTTTTAAATCCTTTTATAACAAAAGCCTACCGTTAAAATTTAGGCGGGTAAAATTTATGAAAAAAACAAAAATTGATAAAAAACAATTAAGAGCTTTGCGAACCAGAAAGAAAATTAAGGTTTTCATTAAACGTTTGCGGCTCTCAGTTTTTCGTTCAAACCTTCATATTTACGCTCAAATTATTGATGACCAAAAAGGAAGGACTTTAGTTGCTGCTTCTGATTCTGAATTGAAAGGAAAAAAATTGAAGAAAGCCAAGAAAGCGGAGAAAGTAGGAGAACTGTTGGCTAAAAAAGCCTTAGAGAAAAATATTAAAGAAGTTGTTTTTGATCGAGGTTCTTATCAATATCACGGTCGAGTCAAAGCTTTAGCCGAAGGAGCAAGAAAAGGAGGGTTGGTGTTTTAATGTTTATGTGTAATTGTTATTCAGTTTGAAAATAATGCAGTTCTTTGATAAATTTTGCCTCCTTCGGCGCTATTGCTTCGCTACGCTCAGCAAGCCTTCGGCAAGGCGCCTCAGGAGGACAAAATTTATCCATTCATTTCGTTACCGAAGTGGTTGGATAGTACAATTTTATGGCTAAACAAAAAAGAGTAAAAAAAATAGAAACTGGCGAAAGGGAAGTTCAATTTAAACAGAAGCTGGTTGATTTGCGTCGGGTAACAAGAATTGTCGCTGGTGGTAAAAGGTTAAGATTTAGGGCGGCAATGGTTATCGGCGATTTAAATGGTCAGGTTGGTTTTGGCGTGGCTAAAGGAGCTGATGTGGCTGAAGCAATTGCTAAAGCAATAAGGCAGGCGGAAAAGAATTTAATAAAAATTCCTTTAGTTAATGGAACTTTGCCTCAAGCTGGCGAGGATAAATATAAAACAGTTCATGTTTTGCTTAAACCAGCCAAACCAGGTCATGGTTTGGTTGCTGGCGGTCCGGTGAGAATTGTTTTAAGTTTAGCCGGAGTCAAAAATATCACGGCTAAAATTATTAAAGGAAAGAATAAAATTAATTGTCTAAAAGCAGTTTTTAAGATTTTAGAACAATTTAGAGGACAAAATTTATCCATTTAAAATTTAAAATTTAACATTTCTAATTTTTTAAATTAGCATCCATTAGTATATTGGCATCGAAATTTATCAGGAGGATAAAATTTATTCTTTAAAGATTTTCGTTCTTTGATAAATTTTGCCTCCTTCGGCGCTATTGCTTCGCTCCGCTCAGCAAGCCTTCGGGCCTACTCCGCCGAAGCAGCTTTGGCTGCGAAGGCCGGGCAAGGCGCCTTAAGAGGGAAAATTTGATATAGTAGTTATAAGTTATAAGTTATAAGTTATAAGTTAGTTCGAAAGGTATGACCCTTAATTTATCAAGTTTAGTTAAAATTAAAGAAAAAAACCCTAAAAAAAGAGTTGGTCGGGGTAATGCTTCTGGTAAAGGAAGTTATTCTGGTCGCGGGCTTAAAGGACAACGGTCACGTTCTGGCGGCAAAAAAGGGTTAAAACTCAGGGGGTTAAGAAGACTGAGCAAACGTTTGCCTAAATTAAGAGGACGGTAGGAATTCTCAATTTTCAATTTTCAATTTTCAACTATCAGTTATCAATTTTAGATTTTAGATTAAGTAAATATGCAATTTGTGGAAAAATTTAAACAAATTTGGCGGATTAGATCTTTGAGAAAAAGTATTCTTTTTATTCTTTTCATTTTAATTGTTTTTAGAATTGGCGCTCACATTCCCGTGCCCGGAGTTGATACCGTGGCCTTAAAAGATTTGTTTACTCGCAACCAAATGCTTGGGATGTTGAATCTTCTAACCGGCGGGGCAATGATTAATTTTTCCGTAGTTGCTTTAGGCCTTGGTCCTTATATCACCGCCTCAATTATTTTTCAGCTTCTAACTATGATTATTCCCGCTTTAGAAGAACTTTCCCGTGAAGGAGCGAGAGGTTATCAGAAAATAGAAAATTATTCAAGAATTTTGACCGTTCCTTTAGCTGTCCTCCAAAGTTACGGTTTGATTAGATTGTTCTCCCAGGGGAGCTCGCCAATTATTGGACATCTTACTACTTTTGAGCTTTGGAGCACGATTTTAACTATAACCGCAGGTTCAATGTTTTTGGTTTGGCTCGGGGACTTAATCACCGAAAAAAGAATTGGTAACGGTGTTTCCTTGCTAATTTTTGCCGGAATTGTTGATGCCCTGCCAATGACTCTCCAGAAAACCATTGTTTCTTTTACCAAAGCTCAAGTGGTTGATTGGCTTATTTTAGGAATTCTTGCCGGAGTAACAATTGCCGCGGTGGCTTTTGTCTCCAGGGCGCAAAGAAATATCCCGGTGACTTATGCGAGACAAATCAGGGGCAATCGAATGTACGGCGGAATGGATACTTATTTGCCCTTAAAAGTTAATCAAGCCGGAATGATTCCAATTATCTTTGCTATTTCCTTGGTTATGCTGCCTAATTTAATTGGTCAATTTCTGATTCGCTCGGATATTTCTTTACTCTCGGGTTTTGGCAAAAGTTTGATTAATATTTTTCAAAATAATTTTGTCTATGGTCTGATTTATTTTCTTTTGGTTGTTGCTTTTACTTATTTTTATACCAGTATTGTTTTTAAACCTCAGCAAATTGCGGAGAATCTTCAAAAACAAGGCGCTTTTGTCCCTGGGCTTCGGCCGGGCGAGCAGACGGAGATTTTTTTTAGAAAGACCAGTCAGCGAATTATGTTTACCGGCGCTTTGTTTTTGGGTTTAATTGCGATTTTACCGATTGTGACCCAAAGTGTTTTTAGGATGGCGCCTTTTTTAGTTGGCGGGGCAGCGGTCTTAATTGTTGTTTCAGTGGTTTTAGAAACTTTGGATCAAATTGAAGCTCAAATTACAATGTATGAGTATGAAGGGGTTTAATCCTGTAATTGCTAACCCATTTTGGGAACAATGATTCTTTGATAAATTTTGCCTCCTTATTCATCCATTTAAAATTTAAAATTTAACATTTCTAACTTTTTAAAGTGGTTGGATAGTACAAATAATCAATAACTTACAACTGACAACTTTTATTAGTTATAAGTTAATTCATATGAATATCATTATCCTCGGTCCACAGGGTTCGGGCAAAGGAACACAAGCTAAATTATTAGCTAAAAAATTTAATTTAGAACATTTAGAGACAGGGAAGATTTTAAGAGAAATTGCCGCGACTGATACTTCTTTAGGGAAAAAAGTCGCTTCCAGAATTAATCGCGGTTTTTTGGTAAACAGTAAAATTTTATCCGAGGTTTTTTCTCAATATCTAAAAGAAGTACCGAAAAATAAAGGCGTTGTTTTTGATGGCGTGCCGCGAAGTATGCCTCAAGTGAAAATATTTGAAACGGCCTTGAAAAAAGCAAAAAGAAAATTGACCACTGGATTTTTTATATGGATTTCAAGAAAAGAAACCTTTAAGAGATTGGAAAAAAGAGGGAGGGAAGATGATGAAAAAGAAACGATTGAAAAAAGATTAAAACAATATTATCAAAGGACATTGCCGGTGGTGAGGTTTTATTATTTAAAAGACAAAATGATTGAAATTAACGGCGAGCAGCCGATTAAAAAAGTTTTTACTGATATTTTAGAGTATTTACCCTTTGTCCAGCCTCATTGACATAATTGACACTTAATTAATAATTTAGTTTGTGCTGTTTGAAATAGTTCTAGATCGATGCTAATATACGAATTGATACTAATGATACTAATAAAATAAAAATTTAAAAGTTTATTCGTATAATTAGTATGCATTAGCCCGTCCTCCGCAGTAGCAGTAG
>CAZSLY010000024.1:0-7235 GCA_964608045.1 uncultured Gammaproteobacteria bacterium
ACGAAACCCCTAAAATTTTTGCCCAAACTTTTGAAAGCATATCTAAATAATAGCAAATCAAAAAATTTAATCAAGAAAAAGGGACAGGTCCATTTTTCGTCCATTAAACCAGGCGAGACCATGATGTTTACTAAATTTTTTAAAATAAGTCAAATGAAACTTTCTCTTTTCAAGGAAATTGATGAGACTTTTAATATTATAGTTTTCTCCTTTTTGATTGTGATATTCTAATCTAATTTCTTTGATTTTCTCAAAATATCTGTCTGGCGTATTATAGAATATTTCAAATTCTGCGCCTTCACAATCACTTTTTAAGATATCGCAATGTTCAATTTTATTTTCATCAAAAATATCTTTAAGCGAAATAATATTTATTTCTAAAAACTCTTCATTATTTTTATCAGAGTAAAAAGAGCAAAAAATTGAACCTCCCGCTGGCAAAAACAATTTTCTTTTTTCTTTTTTAGCCCCAACTCCTAATTTAAATGGTAGAATTTTCTCATTAAATTTATTTAATTTGATGTTTTCTAACAATAAATCATAACTTTCTGGTACTGGCTCGTAAGCATAAACTTTTGTATTCTGCAATGTTGAAACTGCGAAAATAGAAAAAGCGCCAAGATTAGCGCCAATGTCTATTATTATAGAGTCATCTTTAATTTTACCATACTCTTTTTTTATGAAAGTTTCTACGATCGGTGTTACTTCAATGCCTTTATTTGTTTTGATCTGAAGGCCATTTCTAAATTTATATATATTAGCTCCATTTTTAAAACCAAGATAGGTTAGAAGAAAAGGCCACCAATTTTTAATCTTAAAAATGATGAAAGGTATATAAAATAAATGTTTTAAAGCTCCCAATGAAATAAACTCTTTTATCTTTCTTCTCATAATTGGCAACTACCATTCAACAGAAGCAGAAGGCCTTGGTTTAGTGTTCTGCCGAAGATAAAGATAATCAATAAAAAAATGATTGGCGTACTGAGAATAACGAGAGATTTTTATTTTCCCGGGTTGATTGAGGTCTGGTTCAATAAAATTATAAGAACCGGAGAGAGTGTGCTCAAATTTTATCTCTGTTTCATAAGCAGAAACAGTGGTAATTTGCCATGGATTTCCACTCTGGGTATCATATTGAAAAAGAGTTTTGTAACCACTTCTTAAACCATCTTTTTGCTTCTGTAAATTATGATAACCATCAGAGCTTCGATCTTTTTTCTGACCGAGCCAGTTATTTTCATCTTGATAACGCCAACCGACAAAAACTCCGTCCCAAGTACCATGATAACCATAATCACACAAAGTAGAAATTTTCAAAATAAAATTTTTAATTAATAAATTTTTAGGTATAAGATAAGCATCTACTTCTCTAGTGTTTAAGACCAACCTACTACTTCCGGTACCCCAATTAAAATAAGCGGTTTCGTAATTGCTGGCTGTGTTCGCATCTGTAAAATGATCAAACCAGGTCATTGCTTTCCTTAAATCAGCCACGGCTGCGGCTGAAGGATTGCCATAATACAAATAAACTTTTTTAGTTTCGTAAGCGCCTAAAAAGGGAATTTTAACCACCGCAGTTGCTTTTTCTTTATTTATTTTTAGCTCCTTACCTTGATCATCTATCTCCCAGCCAAAATCAAGAAAAGTTTGACCATCGCTATCAGTAAAGCGAATATCGGAAAAATCCTCGTTCATTTCCGACTGATAAAAAATCTCAACATTAACTTCAAAATCAATTAAGACGTTGGCATTTTGACTGTTATCAATTAAGACCACTTTTCTTAAAGGCCAGTCCTGCATTTTATCCTTAAATTTTATTTCTTGAGACCAGTCGCTCCAAAGTCCAGCTTGATCATAAGCCATAACTTTAAAGGCGTATTCTTCGTTTAATGGATTTTTTATTGAAAACTTATTTTCTTTAGTAGTTGTTGTCATGATTGAATTTTGTTCGGCGCCGATCCTCCAAGAAATTTGATAATGACTAATGCCGGAAAAATCCTCAACTTTCTGCCAGGAAAGAATCAATTCATCTTTTTCACGGTCATAAAAAACAGCTAAGTTCTGAGGAGTTGGTGGCGGGGTTCTATCTAAAATAAATTCCGAGGTTGAGGTCGGCCCTTCTTTCCCTAAAGAAAAAGGAAAGGCCTCAATTAAATATCTACCTTCATCTAAATCATCTAAACTTGAGATCGCATTTAAAAACCAATGATAGAAAAAACCCGACTTCTCTCCTAAATTAGCTGAATGAAAAAACGGCTCTGCCTGCCAGGAAGAACTTTCTTTCCAATATTGATTTAATTTTTCGCTTTTTAAAGAAACTTTAACGCCGGCCAATAAGTCGCTGGTCGTGGTATAAGCGCTAGCTGTACCTTCAATTTTGTTCTGCCAGTTATAAGGATTGTAAATTCCTGAAGTTAAAATATTAATTGAAAAAATAATGTCTTTGTCTTCTAAAGGAAGACTATTTGCCGCTTTGGGTGTGCCAAAAATTGGCTGGGAATTTTTATCATAGGCAATGATTGCTTTTCCACTTGAAGTCTGCCAGTTTGCCGCCTGACCACCAGCCCGAGAATTAATTCTTTCCATTGAGGCTCGCTTTTCTTTAGAGCCGGCAAACCAACCAGATGAGCAGTCAACAAAATCAATTAAATTTCTATTGCCATCGCGCAACTCTAAGACCTCGCCAGCATCAGATAAACTGCCAGTATAAATCTGATCTGCTTTAAGATCAACAATCGTTGAATCATCAGTTCTTTCTAAAAGCCAAAATCCTTTTGCTGGCAGGACGCCGCTTAAATTTATTTTTAATCCTCTATCTTGCGACTCTAAGATAAAACCAGTTGAATCAATTGGTTGATCGGTATTATTATAAAGCTCAAGCCATTCATCAGTTGCTTCTGAGGTGCCCATCCAAGCAATTTCATTAATCACCACATCAAGGTATTGATAAGAGTAGTAGCTCGGCTGAGTTTGTGGCGCTGGCTGAACCTGCGGCTGTGGCGCTGGCTGATAAATATGATAAATAGTAGTTGATTGAGGAATTTGATTCTGATTATTTGAAGTATCCTGATTGCTTAAATTGGAATTTTGGTTTGAACTAGAATCTTGATCTGAGCTTACAATCGGCTCAGAGCCACCGGTTTCTTCTTTTAATAACAATCTGGCTGGGGTTGAAATTTTGTTTGGTTTACCCGGGGTTGGCGTGCTGGTTAAAACAAAATCTTTTAGATCGTAATCAGTATCTCTACCATCATAAAATCTGGCCAGAGCTTCCCCTTTAGCTGGCACAGGAGCATTGTTTAAAACCTGGCCGTCATCAAAGTTACCGTAAGCAACCTTATCAATCAATTTTTGTTTGTATTTTAAAATTAAAACATCGCCTTTGTTGTTAAGGCTGAAATTAAAATCATCACCTTTTAATAAAAGCAAAAAACCTTTGGGAGCAATTGACAAACCTTTTAAATAAGTCAGTCGACCAGAACCAAATTCAGGCCCGGTGTTATCCTCAAGCGTAAAACCATCAAGTTTAATTGCTTTCCCGGTTTTGTTATAAAGCTCAATCCATTCAACCTCGTCTTCTTTAGGATAAGGATAAATTTCGTTAATCACCAAATCTGATGGGTTAATAGCTAAATCCGGTAATTTTTCTTCTTTTTTCTCTTCCTTCCTGGCCTTTTCCTTTTTTGTCTCAACTTTCTTTTTGACAACTGGTTTTTCTTCGTCTGCTATCTTCTCTTCCTCTATTTTTTCAATATTTTTTTCTTCCTCCAAGTCAAATTTCTCTTCAAATTCTTTTAAAATTTCTTCTCTTTGCGGTCCGGAAAAAAGACCCTTCTCTTCTCTTTCCGCTAATTCTTGCGAGACTTTAATTCTCGCTTCTAAATCTTCAGCCACTTCAGTTATTTTCTGAAGCGAGCCGGAAACAGCCTCCTTTCCTTCTTTAATCTTTTCCGTAATTTTCTCGGGAATAATCGCGACTCCCGGCAGTAAATCAGTTTTGGCTCCTAAATACTGCAAGCCAGAAACAGCTAAAGAAAATTTCTCTTTGATATCATTAAAGAAAGCAATAATCCCGTCTAAATGAAGTTTCTTTGCAATTCCTTCTTTAATTACTTCAACACCCAGATCCGCTAAAACCCGGGTGGTAATATCCCAAAGAGCCTCTTGTTTTATTTTTTCTTCTTTAAGCAACTGAGGTAAAAATTTCTTGCCATGCGAAGCAATTGGAAGATCAATTTTTACTTCTTCTAAAGTTGGTTGCAGATACTGGGTGTAAGGAAAGAAAACATATAAGTTACCGCCTTTTTTCTTGCCAAAAAAATTTAAATAAACAAAAGAACCGATGTCTTTTTTCAAAACTTTTCCTAAAAAATCCTTGGCTTGTTTAAAGAAAAATCTTTCCAAAAAATCACCTTCACCAAAACGATGAATTTTAGAATATTCTTTTGTCTCTGAAAAACAATCGCCCGCGTTATTAATCACTCCGATATCATCATAGCCATCCTGTGTGATATTAAGAGTATAAGAAAAAGGCGCTAAAGGCGCTGGTTTTTGATGATAAGCCAAAAGAGAGTTATTCAAACTCTCATATATTTTTTCCGCTAAACCAACCGAAGTCCACTCGCCATTTGTTGGGCCTTTTTGTTCCTTTAAAGGATAATCTTCTTTTTCACCTTCTTGTGCTAAGAAATGTTTAAGCAGGTCGCTTTTTTCTTTACGAGTCAGTTGATGACTTTTTAAAATTTTTGCCCCGACAAATTCTTCTCCCTTATCTAAATCAATAAAATATTTAGCTGGAATTACGACTACCCGGCCATAAGTAACTTCAGCTACAGTCGGCTCGCCATCCATTTTGCCCAAATAAATCCCAACTCCACCTAAATGTTTATTAGTAACAAAAGGCGTAAATCTAAATTCGTTCAAACCATACATTTTTCCTCCTTCCCCTGTTTTATAAAGAAGCGCACCAAAAGGCAAGGCCTTTACTTCACTACAAATAAACAAAAATAAAAAGAAGAAAAAAATAAAAAATTTCTTTTGCATAATTTTTTCACCACAAAATCTCATTTTCTTCTTCCTCGGTTACCGTTCCTATCTCATATTTTTCACCGGTAATTTCTTCTAAAACATCAGCAGTTATTCCCCTGATACCACCATGCTCATCGTTCAATAATTTTTTTAAAGCATTGATAACCTCTTGATTTTCTTTAACTCCACCGAATATCCGATTTAAATTTGAGATAAAACCTATCGCCCCAGCTCTAGCTACCGGTTTCAGTTTTTTATCCAGGGCAATATTAACAATTTCTCCAATCCGCCAATAAGCTTCACGAGGATAATTTTTAAGCAACAAATCTTCGGCGTTAGCGCTGACCCGACGATCATCGCTTTCTAAAAGATCAAATAAAAGATCAATATCGCCTGGTGCTTCTTTGGCTAATAATTTCGTGGCTGAGGCTTTAACTGAACTAAAAGGGTTGCTCGGCTCATTTCTAATAATTTCTAAAGCGATTTCTTTAACTTTCGGGTCGTTGTTTTTAACTATTTTTAAAATATCAAAAGCCCGGAGACGCAATTCTATATGTTCCTGCTTATCAGCCGCAATCTTCAAAATCGCTTCATAAAGCTCTTTGTCTTTTTCCACTTCAGAGCCAGCTTTAACCTGATTATAAATCGAGAGTAAAACATCAGCCCTAAGTTCATTACTTTTTGTCTTGTCCTTTAAAATTTTGACATATTCATAAACGCCCGGGCCTTTTTTAAAATAAGCAGCGGTAATTTTGAAAGATTCGCCTAGAAAACAAAAAAGACCGCATTTTTCACTCTTAAAATGATATTCCATAATCGCGGTCAGGACTCGGTCAGGGATTAATTTTTCCGGCAAGGATAAAAATGGCGTTCTTAAAAAAAGAAACATCACCAGAAAATGAATGACGAATAAAATAAAAATTATAAAAAAAATCCTCCTCATAATTCCTTTAATTTAAAATCTATTAGGAGGTCTTAGATCCCGGCTCCTAAATTACTCCTAATTTAAAATTTAAAATCTCTAATAGTATCACTTGTTAAGTTTGTCAGGGGTCTCACCCCTGATTGTCCCTTGATTGTCCTCTAAAAGGTTATAAGTTATAAGTTATAAGTTATAAGTCTTAATAGATATAGCCTAAAATTCGCGGGTCGTTTATAGGCAGGGTTCTGGTGGTTTTAATCCAGGGTCCTCCATAATTCATTTCGGAAAAAGTAACCGTGCTCCCGGTAAAAGATTCAACATAAGCCACGTGGCCGTAGCGTCTGGCAGCCCAACCTGTTTCTTTAAGAGAAATCACTGCTCCATTCTGAGGTGTATAACCAATTTGAAAACCCATATTTCTAGCATTACTTATCCACCGATTAGCATTACCTGTCCAAGGAATACAGCGCTGCCTCGCTACATACCAAGTGCATTGACCGGGATAAAAACGATGACAATTTCCACCAGTCGGCTGGGGATAAACAAAATATTTTTTCGGCGCTGGTTTGGCCGGAGCTGGGACAAATGGTTTTTTGCCGTAAGGAATTAAAAGTTCATCGCCCTCAAAAATATCTCTTGCATCAGCTAAACCATTAAATTCAATAATTTCTTCTACCTTACTTTTATACTTTAAAGCAATTTTTCCCAAAGTTTCTCCTTTTTTTACTTTATGGGTTAGACCATCAACCGGCAAAATTTTTAATTGCTGACCCGGTCTGATGATTGATCTTAAAGATAAATTATTTTCCCAAAGAAGGGTGTCTAAACTTAAATTGAATCTATCAGCAATTAGATAAAGAGAATCTCCCTCTTTAACTTCGTAAGTTTCGGTTTCGGTTCTGGTTAAAGGTTGGTCTGAGCTTAATTCTTTTTCCGGCGCAATCAAAACTCCTTCCTCAGTTAAGTAAGGCCCTTCCTCTTCTTCGGGCTCCCTTTCTAAAGAAGCAATCCTAAAATCTGCTTTTTTGGGAGCTCGAGGAGCTGGCTGCCATTCTATTGAATTAAGAACCCAGCTCTGATTAAGAGCCCGGCTCAAAAGATTTTCTCTCAAAGTAAATTTAAACCAAGAAAGGGTTTCAAACAAAGAAAGAAAACCTAAAAAAATGACAAAAAGAGCTAGGGCTCTTCTTTTGTTTTTTAATAAAATCCGGAAAACAAAAATGGTCTTTGCTTTTAAATGAGAGACCAAAAGCAAAAGCCCAAAAAGCGCTTTTTTTATTAGAAG